>JBEBXF010000010.1:0-21979 GCA_040391725.1 Eoetvoesiella caeni
CCGGGGGCCGCGCCCAACCCCTAAGCTCGACGAGGCGAGGCGGCATCCGGCCTTTGTTGCGGCTTTTCGTTGGGGGCCCGGCGCCTGGTTCGTGCTCCGGCCTCTGGCCGCGCCTGGAATCGTCAAAGCTCCCGCGCGCCGAACGTATCGCATTGCGAGGTGTCGCCGCTTTTCAGGCCCCGGCTGAACCAGCGCACACGCTGGGCGGAAGTGCCGTGGGTGAACGAGTCGGGCACGACCCGCCCCTGGGCCTGCTGCTGCAGGCGGTCGTCGCCGATGGCGGTCGCGGCGTTCAGGGCTTCTTCGATGTCGCCGGCCTCCAGCGTGCCGCGCTGCTCGTTCGAGTGGTTGGCCCAGACGCCGGCATAGCAATCGGCCTGCAGCTCGACGCGCACGGAGAGTTGGTTGGCCACGGTTGTGCTGGAGCGCTGCCGCAGTTTGTCGACCTGATCCGTGATGCCGCGCAGGTGCTGCACGTGATGCCCGATTTCATGGGCAATGACGTAAGCCTGGGCGAAATCGCCCGGCGAATCGAGTTCTTGCGCCATTTGCCGGAAAAAGCCCAGATCCAGATAGACCTTGCTGTCGCCGGGGCAATAGAAGGGCCCCATGGCCGCCTGGCCCGTGCCGCAGGCGGTGGGCGTCACGCCGATGTACAAGACCAGCTTGGGCTGCCGGTAGCTGCCCCAGCCGTTTTGCTGGAACAGTTTGCCCCAGGTGTCTTCGGTGTCGCCCAGTATTTTGGCGACGAAGGTCTTTTCAGCATCGTTGGCGGAGTTGCCGGCTGGCGCGCTGTATTGCGTTTCCTGGGGTTCCGTGAGGTTCTGCAGGACAACGTTGGGATCCACGCCGAAGTAGATCGCCACCAGTGCCAGCACGATGGTGCCCAGTCCGATTTTTCCGCCGCCCCGCAAGGGAATGCGGCTGCCGCGCCGGTCTTCGATATTTTGGCTTTCGCGTGAATTGTCCAAACGCATCATGGGCTCCTTCGGGAATGAAACCGGCTTTCTCAACGGCCGGTAAAGTCTGGAATTTTATTGCCTCGGGGCGGTCGGCACCGTAAACTGCTCCCTCAAGAATGTTAGGATACGTTTCATGGCCCAGTTGTTTGTCGTTCACCCTCAAAACCCGCAAGCCCGCTCGTTGAAGCAGGCCGGCGAACTCCTGGCCAAGGGCGGCCTGGTTGCGGTGCCCACCGATTCCAGCTATGCGCTTGTGGCGCGGCTGGACGATAAGACGGCGGCTGATTCCCTGCGTCGCCTGCGCGGGCTGGACGAGCGTCATCATCTTACTTTACTGTGCCGCGATCTGGCCGAAATCGGCCATTTCGCCCGGGTCGATAACCGCCAGTACCGTTTCCTCAAGCTTGCAACGCCGGGCCCCTGGACCTTCATACTGGAAGCCAGCCGCGAAGTGCCGCGCCGCGTGTCCCATCCTTCCCGCAAGACCATCGGCATCCGCGTACCCAACCATGTCGTCACGCTCGGCCTCATCGAGCAGGCGGGTTCGCCGCTTATTTCCACAACGCTCATCCCCGAGGACGAAGAAGAGCCCTTGAACGATGCGCAGGAAATCCTCGATCGCTACGCCAACCAGTTGGCGGCCGTCATCGATGGCGGTTCCTGCCCGCTGATGCCGACGACGGTCATCGACCTTACCGGCCCCGAGCCCGAGATCGTGCGCCGGGGGCAGGGCGATTTGTCGGCTCTGGGCCTTGATTAGCGAACTTTTTCCCGTGGCGACGGCCCAAGCCACCAGACGGCGGGCAACCAGCCCGCGCCATTACCCGGAATTTGAATGGAATCATTGATACAGACCATTACGGTTTACGCATTGCCCGTGTTGTTCGGTATTACCCTGCACGAGGCGGCCCATGGCTATGTCGCCCGCATGTTCGGCGATCCCACGGCGTATCAGGCGGGCCGCGTCAGCCTGAATCCCATCCGCCATGTCGACATGGTCGGCACGATCATCGTTCCTCTTGTCCTGTTGTTCAGCACCAAGCTCATGGGCGGTGCGGGCATATTGTTCGGCTGGGCCAAGCCGGTGCCGGTCGACTGGAGTCGGCTCAACAAGCCCAAGCGCGACATGCTCTGGGTGGCGCTGGCGGGGCCGGCGTCCAATCTGGTCATGGCCATTATCTGGGCGGTGGAGCTGCGCCTTCTCATGGGCGCCGGCTCGAGCATGGGCAGCTTCTGGGTGCAGATGGCCATTGCGGGCATCCAGATCAATCTGGTTCTCATGGCGCTGAATCTGTTTCCGCTGCCGCCCCTGGACGGTGGGCGGATCGTGTTCAGCCTGCTGCCCGGGCCGCTGGCCTACAAATATTCCAGAATAGAACCCTATGGTTTGTTGATATTGGTGGTGTTGATGATGACCGGGGTGCTCTGGAAGCTGCTTCTGCCATTGCTGGCCGCGGGTCAGGCCATCGTTACCTGGTTCCTGTAAAAAAACTATAGTGGGGCGTGTGCATGTTTACTCGCTTATCCGGTAAACTTGCACGTTAGATTGGTTTTGGTGCGTAAAAGGCGTGCCCGTCGCCTCAAGGCGGGCTTTCGGAGATACTTTCCATCATGTCTAGTACAGATTCTGCAATTCCCACCTTTCAAGGGAGCATGGTTGCATTGGTTACGCCCATGCTTCCCGACGGCAGCCTCGATTTCGATAGCTATCGAAAACTTATCGATTGGCATGCCCAGGAAGGCACGGATGCGCTGGTCGTGGTGGGAACCTCCGGCGAATCGCCCACGGTAAGCGTGGAAGAGCATTCCGAACTCATCCGCGTCGCCGTCGAATATTCGGCCGGGCGCATGCCCATCATTGCGGGCGTGGGCGGCAATTCCACCGAAGAAGCCATCGAGCTGTCCCAGTACGCCAAGAAGGTGGGCGCGCAGGCCGGCCTGTCGGTGGTGCCCTACTACAACAAGCCCACCCAGGAAGGCATGTACCGGCACTTCCGGGCCATTTCCGAAGCGGTCGATCTTCCCGCCATCTTGTACAACGTGCCCGGCCGCACCGGGGCCGATCTGTCCAACGAAACGATTCTGCGCCTGGCGCAGGTGCCGGGCATCATCGGCATCAAGGATGCCACCGGCGACATCGCCCGGGGCGGCTGGCTGCTGCATCACAAGCCGGCCGAGTTCCAGGTGTTCAGCGGCGACGACCCCACGGCTGCCTCGCTCATTCTGCTCGGTGCGCGGGGCAATATCTCGGTCACCGCCAATGTCGCCCCCCGGCTCATGCACGAGCTCTGCGCGGCGGCCCTGCAGGGCAACGTCGCCGTGGCGCGCGAGCTCAATGGCCGCCTCTCCCAGTTGAATAAAGTTCTTTTTGTTGAATCCAACCCGATTCCCGTAAAGTGGGCCGTTGCCGAAATGGGCTTGTCCAAGCTGGGCTATCGTTTACCTTTAACCCCCCTGAGCGAGCAGTTTCACGCTGTGGTTCGCAACTCGTTGAAAGACGTGGGCTTGATTTGAGAATGATGAAAATGCGTATGAACAAACGCTATACCGGTTTGGCGATGGGTCTTGGGTTGACCATGCTGGCGGGCTGCGCGCAGTACAACCAGCTTATGGGCCGCGAGGAAGCGGTCGATTACAAAAGCACGGTCAAGGTCACCGACCCCCTCAGCGTTCCTCCAGACCTGATCCAGGCCAACAAAGGGGCGCACTACAAGGCTCCCGAAGGCACGGCCACGTACAGCCAGTACGCCCAAAGCCAGCAAGAGCGCCGCACCGCCGCGCCTGGCGAAAAAGTCCTGCCGCAGGCGGCCGGCATCCAGGTCATGCGCGATGGCGACATCCGCTGGCTGGTTGTCGACCAGCCGCCTGAAAAGGTGTACTCCAAGGTCGTGGACTTCTGGGGCGAGCAAGGCTTTACCATCCATAGCCAGGATCCGCGTGCCGGCCTGATGGAAACCGACTGGGCCGAGAACCGGGCCAAGATTCCCGAAGACTGGATCCGCAGCGCCTTGGGCAGCATTCTCGATTCCGTTTACGACAGCGGCGAACGCGAGCGCTTCCGCACCCGGTTCGAGCGTGTCAACGGCAAGACCGAAATCTACATCAGCCACGACCAGATGGTCGAAACCGCGACGGCCGACGAACGCAGCTGGAAATGGGTTCAAGGCAAGGAAGATCCGGGCCTGAACGCCGCCATGCTGGCTCGCCTCATGGTTTTCCTGGGTTCCGACGTCCAGACCGCTAAGGCCCAGGTGACGCAGGCGGAAAAAGCGCCGGGCGCCGTCAAGGTCACCAAGGCCGACGACGGGCGGGCCGAACTCACACTGGGCGAGCCGTTCGATCGTGCCTGGCGCCGGGTTGGCGTAGCCATCGACGGAGCCGGCTTCTCGGTGGACGATCGCGATCGTTCCACTGGCGATTATTTCATCCGCTATCTGGATAGCGATACCGGCGAGAAAATCGAGCAGCCCAATTTCATCAGCCGTCTGTTCGGCGGCAAGGGCACCTCCGAGGCCAAGACCTACCGCATTCACGTTGCGCAGCAGGGGCAAGGGTCGCTGGTGAATGTGCTGGATCCCAATGGTCAGGTCGACAGCAGCGCCACCGCCAAGCGCATCATCACCGTGCTGGGCAACCATATGTAGTTTGCCTTGTGCGTCCCAAAAAAACCGGGCTTTGCCCGGTTTTTTTTATGGCTGGCTTGCGCCCCTCATATGGCGGCCGAACCGGCGGGTGGAACGTGGGTGCCGAACCAGTGCAGAGTGTTGGTCAGGGCGGCGACTTCGCCGACCAGCAGCATCGACGGGGTCTGGATATTGTATTGGGCGACGACGTCCGGCAAGTTGCGCAGCGTGCCGTTCAACACGCGCTGCGTGTCGCGGGTTCCGTTTTCGACCAGGGCGAACGGCGTGTCGATGGAGCGGCCATGGCTTACCAATTGCCCCGCCAGCCAATGCATTTGGCTCACCCCCATGTAGAACGCCAGGGTCTGCTTTTCGTCGGCCAGCGAATGCCAGTCCAGCGCGTCGTTTTCCTTGGCGCTGTGCGCCGTGATGAACCGCACCGACTGCGCAAAACCGCGATGGGTAAGAGGAATGCCGGCATAGGCGGCGCAGGCGATGGCCGCGGTAATGCCGGGGACGACTTCGTAGGGCACGTCATGGCCGCGCAGAAACTCCAGTTCTTCGCCGCCCCGTCCGAAGATGAAGGCATCGCCGCCTTTCAACCTGACCACGCGCTCGCCCGCCTGGGCATGCTGCAGCATGAGCGCGTGGATGCGCTTTTGCGTGGCGTCGTGGTCTTCGCCGGGCGTCTTGCCCACGGATACCTGCGTGGCGTCGCGCCGGGCCAGCGCGCGGATTTCGGCGCTGACCAACCGGTCGTAGAGAATGACGTCGGCTTCGTTCAGCGCGCGCAAGGCTTTCAGCGTCAATAATCCGGGATCGCCGGGGCCCGCACCCACCAGCACGACCTTGCCCACCGGCGCTCCGGGCAGCCGTTCCAGCTCGGCTTCAAACAATTGTTCCGCGAGTTGCGGCTGCTGCGTGCGCAGGGCGCCCGCCACGGGGCCGTCGAGCAGCCAGTCGTAGAATTGCCGGCGCTGGTTCAAGTTGGGACGCAGGTGCTTGATGGCGGCGCGATGTTTTTCGGCCAGGGCGGCCAGGGCCCCGAGGGAGTGGTCGAACAGAGATTCCAGCCGCTCGCGGATGCGGCGGGCCAGAACCGGAGCGCTGCCCGAGGACGAAACCGCGATCATCAACGGAGAGCGGTCGACGATGGAGGGCATCTGGAAGCTGGACAGCTCCGGATCGTCGACGACGTTGATGAATCGGTGCGCTTGGTCGGCCAGGGAAGCGATATGCCGGTTGACGGCGCGATCGTCGGTGGCCGCGATGATCAGCCAGGCTTCGTTCAACCATGCAGGCTGGAATTCGCCTTCGATCAGGGTGATTTTTCCCTGTGCGGCCAATTGCCGCAGCGTTTCGCTGAATTCGGGCGCTCCGGCCCGGACTTTCGCGCCGGCATTGAGCAGGCTGGCGATCTTGCGTTCCGCCACGGCGCCGCCGCCTACGACGAGGACGGATTTGTCTTTCAGGTCTGCAAATAAAGGAAAGAGGGCCATGGATAGCGCGCCGTGTATCTGGAGAAAGGGAAGGAGCTACGCCGGACATGAAGGGTATGTCCGGCGTAGACGACAGCCATTGTAAATCGCGCGATCCCGAAGCGAACCGGCCCGCTTTGGGGGTTGCCGGTTGCGTGCGGAAGGCGGCGAGCGCCTATTGAGTAGCCGCTTCCAGGACGATGGGTATCAGGTTCTGGGTGGGGGCTGGAAGCGTTTCGCTGCGGATCAGGTAGTCGCCGAACTTTTCCGATTCCAGGCGGTGCGCCGCATAGGCCGCGAACAGGGTGTCCAGCGTTTGCAGGATTTCCGGCTCGGCAATGTTCTCGCGATAGACGATGTTCAGGCGCCGTCCCGTAAAGTCGGCGCCCAGCCGCAAGTCGTAACGGCCCGGCGCGCGTCCAATCAAGGCGATTTCCGCCAGATAGGGGCGGGAACAGCCATTGGGACAGCCCGAAATACGCAACTGGATAGGTTCGTTGAGCAGGCCGTGGGTATCGAGAATGGACTCGAGCTTGGTGAGAAGCTCGGGGGCGTAGCGCTCGCTTTCGGCCATGGCCAGGCCGCAAGTGGGCAGGGCCACGCAGGCGATGCTGTAGCGGCGTATGCCGCTTTGCTGCTTGTAGCCGTCCAGGCCGTATTGGGCCACCAGCTTGTCGATCTTGGCCTTGTCGCGCGTGGCGACGTTGGCGATGACCATGTTCTGGTTGCAGGTCAGGCGGAATTCCCCTTTGTGGATGCGCGCGATTTCGCGCACGCCCGTCAGCAACTGCAGGCCGTCTTCGTCCCACAGCCGGCCCGAGGCAATATACAGGCCCAGATGCCATTTCCCGTCTTCGCCCTGGATCCAGCCGAACCGGTCGCCGTTGTGGTCGAAATGGTAGTCGCGCACCGACTGCAGCGTGAAGCCAAGGCGCTGCTCCAGTTCCGCCTTGAACCACTCCAGACCGCGATGGTCGATGGTGTACTTGAGCCGCGCGTGCTGGCGTTCCTGGCGATTGCCGTAGTCGCGCTGCACGGTCATCACGCCTTCGGCCGTCGATATCAGCTGCTCGGGCGTGACGAAGCCGATCAGGCTGCCCAGGCGCGGATAAGTCGTGTCGTCGCCGTGGGTCGCACCCATGCCGCCGCCCACCGCCACATTGAAGCCCAGCAGGGCGCCGTTCTCGATGATGGCGATGAAGCCCAGATCGTTGGCGAATACGTCGATATCGTTGACGGGCGGTATGGCGATGCCGATCTTGAACTTGCGCGGCAGGTAGGCATTGCCGTACAGGGGTTCTTCCTGGATGCCGTCCGCCACCTTTTCGCCATTGAGCCAGATTTCGGCGTAGGCGCTGGTGCGGGGCAGGAAGTGCGCCGAAAGCTTTTCGGTCCAGTCCTGCACGACCTGGTGCTGGCTGGAGAGCAGCGGGTTGACCGAACTGACTACCTGGCGATTCACGTCGCCGCAGGCCGCCCGCGTGGTGGCCCGGGCGGCGTCGATGGCCTGCATGACGGACTTGAGGTTCTTCTTGAGAATGCCGTGCCACTGAAAGGTCTGGCGCGTGGTGATACGCAGGCCGCGCGTCGCCCAAGTGGTGGCAATGTGGTCCAGGGCCAGCCATTGCTCGGGGGTGACGACCCCGCCCGGAAGGCGAGCCCGAACCATGAAGGCATAGGCGGGCTCCAGTTTCTGCTTGCGGCGTTCGTCGCGCAGATCGCGGTCGTCCTGCATGTAGCTGCCGTGAAACTTGAGCAGTTTGGTGTCGCTGTCGGCGATGGCGCCGGTTACCGGATCGGCCAGGCCCTCGGCGATGGTGCCGCGCAGGAAGCGGCTGTCCACCTTGATTTGCTCCAAAGGGGCCAGAGGGCTCTTCATTAAACTATTCATGACTATCCTGAATCGATTGGGTTCTACACCATTGGCGGATCAAGCCTGGACGCGACGGGCAGCGCGCCGGCTCCGCCGTTGCGCGGCGCACGCGGGCGATGCGGACGCTTGATCCGGAAGTGAAATTAGTACACGTCCCGGGCGTAACGGCCTTGCGAGGCCAGGTCGTCGAGCCAGGCCTTGGCCTGTTCGGCATCCAGGCCGCCTTCAGCCTGGGCGATGCGCAAGAGCGTCCGGTGCACGTCCTTGGCCATATGGTTGGCATCGCCGCAGACATAAATATGGGCGCCGGACTGGATCCAGTCGTAGAGATCCGTGGCGCGTTCGAGCAGTTTGTCCTGGACGTAGATTTTCTGTTCCTGGTCGCGCGAGAAAGCCAGATCCAGGCGTGTCAGGTGTCCGCTGCGCAACGCGGCCTGCCATTCGGTCTGGTACAGGAAGTCGGAATGAAAGTGCGGGTTGCCGAAGAACAGCCAGTTGCGCCCGCTTGCGCCGGTGGCGCTGCGTTCCTGGACGAAAGCGCGGAAAGGCGCGATGCCCGTGCCCGGGCCGATCATGATGACATCGCGGGCCGTATCGGCGGGCAGGCGGAAGCGCGTGTTTTCTTCAATGAAAATGGGCAGCTTGTCGCCTTCGCGCAGGCCGCTGATGAAATTGGAGGCGACTCCCCAGCGCTCTTCGCCGTCGTGGGTGTAGGCGACGTTGGCCAGGGTCAGGTGCACTTCGTTGTCGACAGCGGTCTGGCTGGAGGCAATGGAGTACAGGCGCGGAGTCAATGGCCGCAGCGCCTTGACGAGGGCGGCCGCGCTCCATGGCGCGGGATACTTCTTGAGAATATCGATAAGCTGCCGGGTTTCCAGAAGCTGCTTGAATTGTTCATGCTGCTCGGGCTGAAGAATATGCTTGAGCTCGTCGCTGGCGCCCAGTTCGGCGTGCGCAACCAGGAACGGCTTGGTCAATTGCGTGAGTTCGCGGTATCGGCCCAGCCATTCCTTGACGCTGCGGCTGGTGTTGGCGATTTCGATTTTTTCGTCGGCATCCAGTTGCAGCGTGGCGATGATGGACTGCACCAGCGCATCCGACTGGGTGGGCCATATCCCCAGGGAGTCGCCGGGCTGGTAGCTGAGTTGGCTGCCTTCGAGCGAGATTTCGATATGACGGATGTCCTTGATGCTGCCGCGTCCGGTAATGGGCTGGTTCTGCAGCAGTTCGGCGTGGAAGGGCTGTTCGCGGGTCGCCTTGGCGCTGATATTGGGGTGCAGCGGCGTGACGCTTGCCGTGGGCACATCGGCCTGCTTGAAGGCCTTTTGCGCATGTTCCAGGGCGCGTTCCGCCCAGGGCGCGGCGACGGTTTCGATATCCAGGTCGGCGGCGCCGGCTTCCTGCAGGCGCTCCGCGCCGAGCTCGGCCAGGCGCGCATCCAACGCTTGCGATATGCCACAGAACGATGGGTAGCTGGAGTCGCCCAGGCCCAATACCGCGTACTTGAGCTGCGGCAGCTTGGGGGCGCGGCGGCTGTTCAGGAACTCGACGAAGCCCATGGAGTCGTCGGGCGGCTCGCCGTCGCCCTGAGTGCTCATGACGACGTACAGTAATTGCTCGGTTTTCAGATCGCGCGTGGGATAGCTGTCGGCGCGTGCCAGGTTGACTTGCAGGCCCAGGGCACCGACGCGCTCGGCCAGCGATTCCGCAACGCGTTTGGCGTTGCCGGTCTGGCTGCCGTACACAATGGTCAAGCGCTTGACGGCATTGGCGCTGGCAACCGCCGCGACATGCGGCAAGGCGGGCGGCTCGACGGCCGAACGCTCCGCCAGCCCCGCGAAATAGCCGGACAGCCAGTTCAGGGCATTGGGCTCCAGGTCTTGGGCCAGCTGGCCGAGGAGGGATTTCTTGGATTCTGGAAATTGATTCAAAGCCAACATGACGCGCTTGTAAAGGTGAGACTAGCGTTCATTCTAGGCACTCCCCTCGTCCATGCGAACGACAAGATTCTTATTTCTTTATGCGGAATTTGTTTATAAGAACGGGTTATGTCTGGTGGCTTCTATCTAATGCATCGTTTGGTTGCTTATGGAAACGATGTGGAAATCATTGCCAGCGCGAGATGCTGCCGCGGCGACCCGAGGCTGCCATGTGAATTTCCCGGAAAGCTCAGGGACGATAGTGCAGCCAGCCTTCGGCCAACCAGTCGGTCAGCACCTGTTTTTCGCCTTGCGTCAGGCGTTTGTCCAGCGTCGCCGTGCAGGTCAGGGCGCGTTCATCGGCCAGCCGGCGCAGCAGGGCGGATGCCGGCATTCTGGCGACTTCGCCGTTGATGAACAACGCCTTGCCGCGATACATCAGCCGGGTGCAGCGATCCAGCTCCAGGGTTCCGTGGCCGGGGACGCCGCTGTCCAGGTCGGGCCGCTCGTCTTGCGGCTCGAACCACGCGGCTCCGGAAGGTTCGGTCAGCCATTGGCCCAGAAAGCGGGTGGCCAGGGCCTCGTCGAAGCGTACGCTTTGCACCGCGCGCAGCGATGCCTGGATCAATGCGTCGGGCAGGGTGGCCGGCGTTTCCGTGGCGGGCGCGCCCGCATCCTTGAAGACGCCGGCGAGCGCCGGGCCGGGCAGCGGCGGTGTTGCATAAAGGCCACTTTCGTCGCCCGCGCGGGCCATGACCTGGTCCCCCGCCGCGTCCAGCATGCCGCGCGCCAGGGCGGCCATGGTGGGCGCCCGGAAGCCGATCGAAATCGTCATGCAGTCGCCTTGGGCGATGCCATCGTGCGCGACATGCGGCGGCAGGTACAGCATGTCGCCGGGCTCCAGCACGTATTCGTCTTCCGGCCGGAAGTTTTTCAGGATTTTCAGCGGCAGGCCGGGTTCCAGCGACAAATCGTCCTGGCAACTGATGCGCCACTTTCGTCGCCCGTGGGCTTGTAAAAGAAAGACGTCGTAGCTGTCGAAGTGAGGGCCCACGCCGCCGCCGTCGGTGGCAATGCTGATCATGGCATCGTCCAGGCGGGCATCCGAAATAAAGCGAAACTGGTGCAGCAACCGGGCGGTGGCGTCGTCGTGCGCATCGACGCTTTGCGCCAGCAGCGTCCAGCCCGCTTGTCTGGCGGGCGGCAAGCGAGTGAACGGGCCTTTCTTCATTTTCCAGGTGGAGCCGTCCCGCCAGATGAGGCGGGATTCGACCTCGTCCCGCCTGGCCAGTTGCTTGATGTCGGCAATGCTCAGCGTGGGCTGGTAGCCTGGAATGGCTTGTCTTATGAGCAGTGGCTTGCGTTGCCAGTAGCGGCGCATGAAGGCTTTGGGCGTAAGGCCGCCCAGCAAGGCAAGGGGCTGGTCGATATTCATGAGTAGTCGGAGCGCAGGCTATAGAGAATGTCCAGCGCTTCGCGCGGGGTGAGTTGGTCGGGGTCGATGGCGGCAAGGCGCGCCTTCAGTTCGTCGAGCTCGGCGGCCGCCGTGGCATCTTGCGGGGCCGAAGGCTCGGCGGCGCTGTCGGGCGGAGCATTGAACAGATCCAGTTGCGGAGTCGGGGCGCCCTGCGCCTCCAGCCGTGAAAGCTCCCGGCTGGCGTGGCGGATGACGGAGGGGGGAAGGCCGGCCCGCTGCGCCACCTGTATGCCGTAGCTCCGGCTGGCCGGCCCGGCCTGGACTTCGTGCAGGAATACGATGCCGGAAGGCGATTCCGCGGCGGCCAGGTGGACGTTGGCGGCGCAGGGCTGTTCGTTGGGCAGGCGCGTGATCTCGAAATAATGCGTGGCGAACAGCGTCAGGGCCTGGTTGTGGGTGAGCAGCCGGTGCGCAATGGAACCGGCCAGGGCCAGGCCGTCGTAGGTGGAGGTGCCCCGGCCGATTTCGTCCATGAGCACCAGGCTTTGCGAGGTGCTGGCCGCCAGGATGGCGGCGGCCTCGGTCATTTCCATCATGAAGGTGGATCGCCCGCCGGCCAGGTCGTCGGCGGCCCCGATGCGGGTGAAAATGCGGTCGATCTGGCCGATGCGTGCGCTGCGCGCCGGCACGAAGCTGCCGGTCCGGGCCAGCAGGGCAATAAGCGCTATCTGGCGCATATAGGTGGATTTCCCGCCCATGTTCGGTCCGGTTATCAGCAGCATGCGGCGTTGCGGACCGAGCTCGCAGTCGTTGGGCGTGAAGCGCTCGATGCTGCGTTCGACCACGGGGTGGCGCCCCGCCTCGATAAGGATTTCGCTGGCGTCGGAGAGCTCTGGCGCGACCCAGTCGTTGAGCCGGGCGTGCTCGGCCAGGGCGGCCAGGGCGTCGATTTCGGCCAGCGCGCCCGCGCAGGCCGAAAGCGCCGGCGCATGCGGCGCCAGTTGATCCAGCAGGTTTTCGAACAGCCATTTTTCGCGCGAAAGGCTGCGGTCCTTGGCCGACAGCACCTTGTCCTCCCAGGCTTTCAGCTCGGGCGTGATGTAGCGTTCGGCGTTCTTCAGGGTTTGGCGCCGCCGGTAATCGGCAGGTACTTTGTCGGCCTGCCCGCGCGACACCTCGATGAAGAAACCGTGAACGCGATTGAATTCGACGCGCAAGGTGGCGATGCCGGTGCGTTCGCGCTCACGCGCTTCCATGTCCAGCAGGAACTCCCCGCTGTCGCTGGCAAGCCGCCGTAGTTCGTCGAGTTCGGCGTCGTAGCCCTTGGCGATGACGCCTCCGTCGCGCACCATCAGCGCGGGTTCGGGATCCAGCGCGCTGTGCAGAAGCGCCGTTAGTTCGGGGGACACGCCCAGGGCCTGCACGTGGCGGGCAAGCTGCGGCGTGAGTTCGAACGAGCGGGCGATGTGATCGGCCACGCCCGGCAGCAGCTCCAGGGCCTCGCGCAGGCTGGCCAGCTCGCGCGGGCGCACGGAACGCAGGGCGATGCGGGTGGCGATGCGTTCGATGTCGGGGTAGTGGTTCAGTTTCCCGCGCAAAGCGTCCAGCGCGTCGGCCGGGCTCAGCGTGTCGGCGCTTGCGGGAGAGGAGAGCAGCGAGGCAATGACGTGCTGGCGCTCCAGGGCCGGGACGTTGTCGCGCAGGGGATGGTGCAGCCAGCGCCGCAGCAGGCGGCTGCCCATCGGCGTTTCGCAATGATCCAGAAGCGAAAAAAGCGTGGGGCTTTCTTCGCCGGCCAGGGTTTCGGTAAGCTCCAGGTTCTTGCGCGTAACCGGATCCAGCACGACATATTCGCTGGCGCGGTCGGTCCGGATCGACTGGATATGAGTCAAGGCCTGGGCTTGCGTGCGGCCTACGTAGCGCAGCAGGGCGCCGGCCGCGCACGTGGCCGCGGGCATGTCCGCCAGGTCGAAGCTGGCCAGGGAGTCTACGGCAAAATGCTTGTGCAGGACGTCGCGCGCATTGTCGGGCTCGAAATGCCAGTCGGGAATGGCGCTGACGGCCATGCCGTCGTCGGCAGGCAGGCGCTGGCTTTCGGCGCAGACCAGCTCGGCCGGCGCAATCCGGTGCAGCTCGGTGTCCAGCATGTCGGGCGGGCATTCGGTAACGCTGAACTGGCCGTTGGCCAGATTCATCCAGGCCAGGCCCGTGCGCTCCTGCCGGTTGACGCGCGTCGTCCAGGCGGCCGCGATCAGGCGGTCGGCCTTGGCGGGCAGCAGCGCGTCGTCGGTCAGCGTGCCGGGCGTGACGATGCGCACGATCTTGCGCTCCACCGGCCCCTTGCTGGCGGCCGGGTCGCCGATCTGTTCGCAGATGGCCACCGATTCGCCCAGCGCGACCAGCCGGGCCAGATAGCCCTCCATGGCATGAAACGGCACGCCCGCCATGGGAATGGGCGCGCCGTTGGAGGCGCCGCGCTTGGTCAGCGTCAGGTTCAGCAAGCGCGCCGCGCGCTCGGCGTCGCCATAGAACATCTCGTAGAAGTCGCCCATTCGGTAGAACAATAAATGCGCCCCGGCCTCGTCCTTGAGACGTAAATATTGCTGCATCATCGGCGTGTGGGCGCTTATGTCTTGTTCCATGGAAAATCAAAAATTATGTTTTTTGGGAAAATCGGGCCGGAGAAAATTCGGGGCGATTCGGGTATTGCCGTATTCGCGGACAAGCAGTGTGCGTTCACGAAACAGACATTGTAATGAGTATGACTGCCCTATGAATAAGCCATTAAAACAGTGGACTGTTACGGACGACGGTTCTTCATTGGAAAGCGGCGCGGTGCTGTGTGCATTGATGTAACTATAGATATAATTTTGTATTCGTTTGCATTGAAACCGCCAAAGCTCATTGCCTTGACGGTTTTCTTTTGAGGGCAAGGGGGCTTTCTTGATAAAAACATATCGCATGTCCGCTGGTATCCGCCTGGCCGTAATCGGCGCGCTGTTGCTGGCCTCTGGGCGGGCCGCCGTGGCTCAAACCATGTCCAGCTACGAAACGCCTGAATACTATGCGCAGGCGGGCTTGCAGCAGATCAACGCGGCCGAGGCATATGCCTTGGGGTATACGGGCAGCGGCGTCACGGTCGGGGTGGTCGACAGCGGCATCGCGGCAACGCACCCCGAGTTTCTGGGCCAGCTTGCGGGAGGCTACGATTTTTTCACGAATCAGTTCATGGATCCCGGCAAGAATTATGATGGCTATGGCCATGGTTCGCACGTCAGCGGCATCATCGCGGCGCGCCGCGATGGCGTCGGCATGCAGGGCGTGGCCTTCGATGCGCAGATCTACGCCATCAGAATGCCCCCCACCCCCGATATCGAAGAGGCCGCGCCGCCCAGCTGGAACTTTCTTGCCACGCAGAAGCTGGCCATCATCAACAATAGTTTGAACGCCGACACTTGCTCCCGGGATTCGTCTCCCCCCTGCAATGTCGCCGACTACGATCAGGCCAAGGCGTTGACTAAATATCCTGCGATCATCGCAAGCATGCACACCGTGGCGGCGTCCGGCGCGCTGATGGTATTTGCCGCGGGCAACTCTTCCCAGCCGAATCCGGACATTCTCGGCGGCGCTCCTTATCTTTTCCCCGAGCTCAAGGATAGCTGGCTGGTGGTGGCCGCCGAGGGGCCGGACGGCAAGATCACCGACTATTCGAATCGGTGCGGCGTGGCGCAGGCGTGGTGTCTGTCCGCGCCCGGCGGTGGCGACAATGAAGGCAGCCAGGGCATTTACTCCGTGAACGCCAAAGGCGGCTATGTGCGCATGTCGGGCACGTCGATGGCTTCGCCCCATGTGGCGGGCGCGGCGGCTCTGGTCAAGCAGGCTTACCCGTATTTCACGGCGCATAATTTGCAGCAGACCATTCTGACGACGGCCACCAGCCTGGGCAGTCCCGAAATCTATGGCTGGGGCATGCTGAACGTGGGCAAGGCGGTGCGCGGGCCGGCGCAGTTCGTGGACACGTTCGACGTCGATACGCAGGGCTATAGCTCCACGTTCTACAACGATATCAGCGGCGCGGGCCAACTGGTCAAGCGCGGCGCGGGCCAATTGACGCTGGCGGGCGCCAATACCTACACGGGCCCGACCCTGGTTCAGGGCGGCAAACTGGTGGTCGATGGATCGCAGACTTCGCAGGTGCAGGTCGCCGCGGCCGGCACCCTGAGCGGCTCGGGCCGCATAGGCAGGCTGGATAATGCCGGCCGGGTCGCGCCGGGCAACACGGTGGGCGCCCTGACGGTGGACGGCGACTACATTTCGCGGCCCGGCTCGGTATACGAAGTCGAGGCCAACGAGGCCGGCAACGACCAGATCCGCGTCGGCGGCACGGTTACGCTGCAGGGCGGCGTGGTCGAGGTTCAGTTGAACGAGCGGTTTTCGGTGGGCAGCCAGTACCCCATCGTGACGGCGGCCGGCGGCATTGTCGGCCAATACGACGAGGTGCGCACAGAGCAGGGGCTGGTGTTTTTGAAGCCCTCGCTGAACTATTCGCAGCCCGGCACCTTGCAATTGGCCATTGCGCGCAATGACGTGGCCTTTGCGTCCTACCTGGCCACGGCCAATCAAATGGCCGTGGGCAATGCGCTGGACGCGGTTTCGTCGGCGCCGCCGGCGGGGCTGAAGCTGCTGTATGACGAGATTCTCAACAGCAGCCCCGACACGCTGGGAAGCAATATGGATCAGCTCTCGGGCGAGCTGCATGCCAGCACGCAGTCGGCGCTGCTCACGACGAGCGGGCTGGTGCAGCGCACCTTGGGCCAGCGCATGCGCGGCAATATCGGTGCGGGGCTGGAGGCCGGCACGCCGATGGCGCAGGCGGGGGGCGCGATACCGGCCGGCGCGATGCCCAGGTCGTCGGCGTATCCGCTATGGGCCAGCGTGGTCGGCAATTGGAGCACGCTCAAGGGCAATGGCGATGCAGCGCGGGTCGAGACCGATACGGCAGGCTTGTTCGTGGGCGGAGACGGAATCGTGGGCAACGGCTGGCGCCTTGGCGCGGCGCTGGGCTATACCGATGGACGGATCAATGTGGATGACCGTTCCTCCCGCTCGAAGGTAAAGAGCTACACGGGCGCGCTATATGGCGGACGCAGTTGGACTACGCCGGGCGGCAGCGTGAATCTGCTGGCGGGCGCGGCATATACCGGCCATACTGTCGACAGCCGGCGCGCGATTACGGTAGGCGGCAGCCAGACACTTGCGGCCGATTACGATGCGCAGACGGTGCAGATCTTTACCGAGCTGGGCTATGCCATGCCCGTTGGCCGGTCCAGTGTGCTGGAACCGTATGCCGGGCTGGCCTGGTTGAACCAGCGCAGCCAGGGCTTTACCGAGACAGGCGGCCTGGCCGCCTTGCGGGGCGATGGCAGTACGGATCGCATTACGACCCTGACACTGGGATTGCGCGGCAAGACCACCCTGGAGATTGCCGGAAAAGAAACGGGGCTGACGGCGGGGCTGGGCTGGCGCCATGCGGCGGGGGATGTCGATCCGGGCCGCCGACTGTCGTTTGTGCAGGCTGGCAATGTGGCGTTTACCGTGACGGGCGCCCCGATTGCCAAGGATGCGGCGGTGCTCGACCTGGGAGTGCAGGTGGCGATCGGGAGGCGGGCCGCGCTGGGGTTGAGCTACAGCGCCCAGCTCGGCCAGGGCGTCACGGACAACTCCGGTTCGCTGTATTTAAGGGTGCGTTTCTAGGACGGCACGGAAATAAAAAAAGTCGAATAACCGGTTTTCGGATTCCAGCATGGCTGCCGCCCGAGGATGTTGCTATCTTTATCTTGCCTTACGAGATTTGTGATTTCGTCGGGGGCTATTAAACTCAGCCCATCAAGCTCAACAACCGCGTCAAAGGTTCCGCATTCATGATTCTCCTTTATGCATTCGATACGCCCAATGGCCGCAAAATCAGTGTTGCACTGGAAGAAATGGGGCTGCCCTACACCGTGCATGTGGTCAACATCCGGAACGGCGAGCAGTTCAAGGACGAATTCCTGCGCATCAGCCCCAATAACAAGATTCCCGCCATCGTGGACGACGAGGGGCCGGACGGCCGCCCGATCAGTGTTTTCGAGTCGGGCGCCATCCTGACGTATCTTGGCGAGAAGTCCGGCAAATTCTGGCCCAAATCCCTGGCGGCGCGTACCGAGGTGCTGCAGTGGTTGATGTTCCAGATGGGCGGGTTCGGCCCCATACCCGGGCAGGTTCACCACTTTCTTTCCTTGCCCGAAGGCGTCGACGGAAAATACGGCCTGGAAAGATTCATGAAGGAGACGCGCCGGCTCTACGGTGTGATGGATCGCAGGCTCGCCGACAGCCAATACTTCGCCGCGGAAATTTCGATCGCCGATTTCGCCATGCTCGGTTGGGCGTGGCGGCATGAAAAGCACAAGGTTTCCCTGGACGACTTCCCGGCCGTCAAGCGCTGGTATGCCGAGATGATGGATAGGCCCGGCGTTCGCCGGGGTTTCGAGGTGGCGCTCACGTAGGAAGCGGGCTTCGCGCGTATTGCATGGCGCTTGCTTGCGTTCCGGCTTGCGCGCGGTGTCGGGGCGGGTTAAGCAGGCGCACCAGGCTTGCGCCGGGCACGCGGTGCCGTCGTCCGGCGGGAAGCGGCGGAATCGGGCGCGTCGAGGTCGCGAAATGCCTCGAAGATCGTTTTCCGTAGCCATTTATGTCCTTCGTCGTGCTGCAGCCGGCCATGCCAGTGCTGGCTGACGTCGAAGACGGGGCTGTCGAACGGCAGGGGATGAATCCTGAGCGCTTGATCCTCGCTCAGCACTTTTGCCATGCGATACGGAATCGTCGCAATCAGCTCCGTGGCGGCGATGACTTCCGCCAGTCCGAACGGTGTCGGCACGGACATGGCAATCCGGAGCGAGGGCCGATTCTTCTCCATGATTTTTTTCAGGATGGGGGTGGTGCTGACCTTGTCCTCCAGGATCACATGTCCCGCGGCTTCGAAGATTTCCTGTGTCAGCACTTTGTGCTTCGACCTGGACGAGCTGATGCACACAAAAAAATCCTGGAAGAGGCGTTGGTTGTAGAGTCCGCTTTTACGTGGGCTCATGAAGCCGAATGCAAGATCCACGTCTTCGGATTCCAGGGCTTCGGGCGTGCCGGTGTGGATGTTCTGGATTTGCAGCGACACCCCGGGCGCGGCGGACTCCAGGAGACGGGCGATCTTGGGCAGCACCACGATCTTTCCGGCGTCCGCCAGCGCAAGCGTGAAGCGCCGCGTGGTCGTGGCCGGCACGAATTCGGGAGTCCGGCGGTCGGCCTCGTCCAGTATCTGCAGGGCGTGTTCGATGGCGGGCGCAAGCAGAACCGCGCGATCCGTGGGCTGCATGGTTTGCCCGGTACGCACAAAGAGCGGGTCGTCGTAGTGGGCGCGCAAGCGGGACAGGGCGATGCTGATGCTGGGCTGCGCCATGCCCAGATATTCCGCGGTGCGCGAGACGCTGCGAAGCTGGTACATCCCAAGAAAAATCTTCAGGTGCCTGAGGTCGACGGGCGGGCGCTGAGCGGCGCCGGCGGATAGGGGCGGGATGATGGAATTCATCGGATGGTCTCCGTAGCCGTGACGCGCGGCGATTCCGCCTCAACCGAATCACCGTAAGCGTTGCGTTTTTCATGAGGCTCAGGCCTTGGCCGAAAAAGAAAGCGGGCTTTCGGCGCTTCAGCTTGTCCTACCTATAATTTAGCTCATATTAAATAATTTACATATAAATTTATTGACATATTATGGTGGCCGGGTTTACAGTTCACGAAATTGAGCTTCCACGGCGTTTCGGCTCGGGACGACGAGCCAGCCGCACATCCCGATCGATAACGAGGAGACACTATGCCGAACACGACTGCGCCGGCCGATTTAGCCGGCCTTAAAGAGAAAACCGCCGGATTGCCCGAGATCCGGATATCGGAGGTGGTGCTCCAGACTTCGCAGTTCGACCGCATGGGGCAATGGTACGAAGCGGTGCTGGGCAATAAGTGGAGCGTGGTCAACACGCCCAAAGACGCCGCCATCGAAAAGCAGGCCACCGCCAATGGCAACAAGCAGGTTCGCGCAAGCGACGTCCGGTCCAGCTTCATGTTCATCGACAAAAGCCTGCCGTACGGCCAGCTCTTCGCCATTTTCGAAATTCCCTTCGTCGGGGCGGCGCCCACGACCGATCCGGGGCTGAATCACATGCAGTTCAAGCACGTCGACATTCCCGCCCTGATGGAGCGAGTCAAGCTGCTGGAAAAGCACGGAATCGTTCCGCATCGCTGCGCCAACCACGGCCCCATCAGCAGCTTCTACTACTACGACCCCGACAAGAACATCGTGGAGCTCTGCAGCAACAATTTCCAGACCCAGGAAGCGTTCCTCGGCTACTTCCAGTCCGAGGCCTACCGCAAAAATCCTTCGGGAATCGAGCTGGACTACAAGGAATTCGTGGCGCGTTTCGACAGCGGCGTGCCGGTGGAAGAATTGATCCGCATAGATTGACGCAACGTTGCAATGCGGCGGCCCCTGGTCGCCGTTCTTTTCATGGTTGACGTACCCGGAAGGAGGGGACTATGACGCAGTACCCAGGCGGAGATTTCGACTTCACGCTCTTGGAGTGTGAAAAACAGTCCATCCGATTCATGGCCGAGTTCGATGCGCAGCGCTACGAGCAGGCCTGCGCGTTGTTCGCGCCTGACGGCGTGTGGCACCGGCCCGACGGCGACATCCATGGCCGCGAGAATTTTCTGAGCAGGATGGCGCAGCGTCCGCGCGGTCTTCTGGTGCGCCATGTCATGACGAACCTGCGGTCGCGGCGCATCGACCAGGACACGATCTGCGTCGAATCGTACGTAACGGTCTACCGCTACGACTTCGAGCAGGAAATCTCCTACCCCGCCGCGCTGGCCGGCCCCGCCGTTATGGGCCGCTATACCGACGTGCTGAAGCGGACAGGCGGGGTCTGGATGATCCACGACAAATCCGTCTCCATTGATTTCAAACGATAAGGAAGAAACATGAAGCTAGCCAATGTGAAGCGTGGCGACAAGAATACGTTCGGCATCGTGACGGACTCGGGTTTCATCGACCTGGGCGAGCGGCTGGGCCGGCAGGCGGCCGACATCGTCGGCTTGTTCGAAAACAACCTCGTCGGCAAGGCCCGCGAACTGGCGGCCGGGACGAAGCCGGACTGCAGCCTGGACGAGATCGTGTTCCGCACGCCCAACGACCGCAGCGATGCGCGGATTTTCGCGCTGGGCTGGGCGTACGCCGAGCACCAGGCCGAAACCGGCAAAGAGCCCCCGGCGTTTCCCAATATGTTCAGCCGGCTGCCGGAGTCGCTGGTCGGCCACGGCGCCCATCTCGTCAAGCCCAATATCTCGGATACGTTCGACTACGAGGGCGAGGTGGCCGTCATCATCGGCAAGGGCGGACGCCATATTCCCATGGAAGCCGCGAAAAGCCATATCGGCGGATACTCCATCCTCATGGACGGTTCCATCCGCGAGTGGCAAAAGCACAGCATCACCGCGGGCAAGAATTTCGACAAGAGCGGCTCGTTCGGCCCGTGGATGCTGACGGCCGATGAAGTGCCCGATCCCGCCAAGCTCATCCTCACCACCCGTCTGAACGGCGAGCAGGTCCAGCATGCGCCCTTCGGCGACATGGTGTGGGATCTGGCGCATCTGGTTCACTATATTTCCACGTTCTGCGAGCTTCGGGCCGGCGACGTCATTTCCACGGGCACCCCGGGCGGTGTGGGCCATAAAAGAAATCCGCAGAAGTTCATGAAACCGGGCGACACGATCGAAGTCGAAGTCCAGGGACTGGGCCTTTTGCGCAATACGGTAGTGCAGGAAGTCGAAGCTTGAACGCAGCGTCGCGTCAATAAAAAACCTACATCCATAATCAGGAGACAAAGCATGAAAACATATATGAAGGTATATGCATCGGCCCTGGCGGCCATGGCGCTGGCCGGGCCCATGAGCCCGGCTCATGCCGACGAAATCCGCGTCGGGGTCATCGGCCCCATGTCGGGCCCCATCGCTTATTGGGGAACGCAGTTCAAAGAAGCCATAGAACTGTACGTGGCCCAGCACGGTGGCAAGGCCGGAGGGCATACGGTAAAGATACTGTACCGCGACGACGGAGGCACCAGTCCGTCCCGGGCCAGGCAACTGGCGCAGGAACTGGTCGTGCGCGACAAGGTCAGTTATCTGGCGGGGCTGGCGATCACTCCCACCGCGCTGGCCGCCGCCGAGGTCGCCACCAAGGCCAAGGTGCCCATCGTGATCTTCAATGCGGGCACCGCCAACATCACCCGTAAATCGCCCTACATGCTGCGCGCGGGATTTTCGCAGTGGACGGTTTCCGTGCCGTTGGCCGACTGGGCCGCCAAAGAGGGCGGGTGCAAGAAGGCGGCCATTGCCGTGGCCGACTACGCGCCGGGGCTGGACAGCCTCGAGGCATATCACAAGACGTACACGGCGGCCGGCGGCAAGGTCGTCGCCGAGCTGCGCATTCCGCTCGGCACCACCGATTATTCCTCTTACATGCAGAAAATCAAGGACTCTCAGCCGGATTGCCTGCTCATGTTTTCGCCGGTGGGCCCGCAAGCGGTGGGGTTCGTGAAGGCGTTTGAAAGCAGCGGGCTGGCCGCT
>JBEBXF010000011.1:0-21443 GCA_040391725.1 Eoetvoesiella caeni
CGAAATAGCGCCCAACATCATCGTGAAGATTCGCGTCGGATCCAACGATGCCTTGTTTCCGGAGCTTGCGCGGGGGCAGTTCGACGTGGTCATCGGCTTTCTCCCGGAAGAAAACGCCAACCCTTCCTTCATCCATGTTCCGCTGTACGATGAAAGGCTGTGCGCCGTTGTGTCGCGCCATCATCCCCTGGCCCTGGATGCGCAGGTGGATGTGCATCAATTGCAGGACATGGCCTGGATAGTTCCGACTGGCGAGTCGGTGGCCAGGCGGTCCGCCCATTCCTTTTTCGAAGCGGCCGGCATGGCGATGCCGGGCAAGCTGGTCGAATCGGTGTCCTTCCTGACCAATCTGGGGCTGTTGCTGGAGTCGACCATGATCGCCCTGATGCCCTACGCGGTCGCCGAGCAGTTCGTGCGGGCTGGCCTGCTGAGCATTCTGCGCCTGGGTGTGTCCAGCCCTTTTGGCAAGGTCGGCTATACCTTGATGGCCGACAGGCCGCCCACGGCGGCGACCACGCGCTTGATTTCCGCTCTGGAGCAGGTGGCCGGCATCGACACCCTGGGCGGTTTATAGCGCCAAGCCGGCAAGCGGCCATGTATTCATTTTGGTTATAGTTGCTTGCCTGGTTTTTCAGTATCCAGACTTGGAAATTGCCTTTATAGTTTCCCAATATGGAAGTCATATCCAAGTCTTTCTGCAGTCCGCCGACGCCAGGCGCGAGGTTTGGCCGATACCTGCATGAACCGGTGGAACCATGCCCGCGGATGGGTTGGCGCAAATCGTCGGGTGTTGCCGCAGCGGCAGCGAATTTTTTATTGGGACAAGCACATGAAAACCACAGAAGCCGGCGTCATACCCGGAAAAGCAAAGCCTCGCGGTCGTTTTCCGCATTTCAGGCGCGCGGGTGATTTTATTTTCGTTTCCGGCACCAGTTCGCGCAGGCCCGACAACAGTTTCGAGGGCGTGCAGGTGGACGCCATGGGCACCACCAGCCTGGATATTCGCGCCCAGACGCGCGCGGTCATCGAAAACATCCGGGACATTCTTGCCAGCGCAGGGGCCAGCCTGAGCGACGTGGTGGAAATCAGCGCCTTCCTGGTCAATATGAATGATTTCGGCGGCTACAACGAGGTGTATGGCCAGTTCTTCGACGAAAACGGCCCCGCCAGAACGACGGTGGCCGTGCACCAACTGCCTCATCCGCACTTGCTTATCGAGATCAAGGCCATTGCCTACAAGCCGCTTTGAGCCCGGAGGCAGCCTTGATCTTGCTGCTCCAAAGTTGTTTTAAACATAGCGCGTAAGCCCCGAAGGGCGGCGCGATCGGAAGGAGACCACGAACATGTACAAATACGGCTATCCCTTGAATTTTCAGCGTTGGCTGGACGACAACTCCCATCTGCTCAAACCGCCGGTTGGCAACCAGCAAATCTGGGCGGATGGCGACTTCATGGTCACGGTGGTGGGCGGCCCGAACCAGCGCAGTGACTTCCACGACGATCCCATCGAAGAGTTTTTTTACCAGTTCAAGGGCAACGCCTACCTGCTCATGTGGGATCGCGGGCAATACGAAAAAGTGCATCTGAAGGAAGGCGATATGTTCCTGATGGCGCCGCATACGCTGCATTCGCCGCAGCGCGAAGCCGACAGCCTGTGCCTGGTCATCGAGCGCAAGCGCCCCAAGGGCGAGGCGGACGGGCTGCAATGGAGCTGCGCCCGCTGCGGCACCATAGTCAAGCGCTACGACATACAACTGGAAAGCATCGTGGATGATTTCCCTCCCATATACAACCGTTTTTATTCGACCAGCGATGCCGAACGCACGTGCCCGAGCTGTGGCCTGATCCATTCCGGCCGGGATTTCCAGGCCTGGCACGACGAACTGCACCGCACGCATGCTGTATGACGCTCCGGCCCCTGCGGCCATGAACCGGCAAGCACCACGAACCACACAGAAAAAACCATGACCTACCCGAAAAAAATCGATATGCACGCCCATCATTTCCCCCTTTTGACCAAGGAGGAGGGCGCGGCCCTGGATCGTGACAACGGTTTGTGGCTTCGTGTCGACGCCGGCGGCGATACCGGCCAGATCATGACCGGAGACAAGCCTTTCCGGCCCGTCTACAAAGTGCTCTGGGATGCGCAGGCGCGCCTGGCCGAAATGGATGAGCAAGGCGTGGATATCCAGATCAGCTGCGCCACCCCCATCATGTTCCGGTACAGCGATGCGGCCCGGGCGGCCGCCGATTGGGCCGAGCGCATGAACGATCATGCCCTGCAGTTCGCCAACGCCAATCCGGCCCGCCTCAAGGTCCTGGCCCAGGTTCCTTTGCAGGATCTGGATCTGGCATGCGCCGAGGCCAGCCGCGCCAAGGCCAAGGGGCATGTGGGCGTCCAGATCGGCAACCATCTGGGCGACCTGGACATGGACAGCGCCCATCTGGTGGATTTTCTGGTTCATTGCGCAAACGAAGGCATACCCGTGCTGGTCCATCCGTGGGACATGATGGGCGGGCCGAACCGCATGAAGAAGTGGATGCTGCCCTGGCTGGTGGCCATGCCGGCCGAAACCCAACTGAGCATTCTTTCCCTGATTCTTTCGGGCGCGTTCGAGCGTATTCCCAAAAGCCTGAAGCTGTGCTTTGCGCATGGCGGCGGCGCCTTCGCCTTCCTGCTGGGCCGGGTGGACAATGCCTGGAAGCATCGCGATATCGTCCGGCAGGACTGCCCCAATCCCCCCTCCAGCTATGTGGATCGCTTCAGCGTGGACAGCGCGGTGTTCGATCCGGGCTCCCTGAACCTGCTGACGAAAATCATGGGCGTGGATCATGTCATGCTGGGCTCGGACTACCCGTTTCCCCTTGGCGAACCGAGAATCGGCTCGCTGATCGCCGGAGCCGATTTCCTGTCACCCCAGGACAAAGCCCGGATGCTTGCCGGTAACGCGGCCGACTTCTTCGGCTTGTGAGGTAAGCGCCCATTGTCGGTGGAGCCTGCCTGGATAGGGGCCTTGCCGAAAGCCTGATAGTGCGGCTCTCGGTTTGCCGCAAGGCACACGGAACAGGCCTTGGTGCGCTGAACAGGCTTCAGGCCTCGGCCTGCTTGGTCTCCAGCATCATGGCGTCCTGGACAGCGTAGTAGGCGGCGGCCGCGTGGCGCAGGTTATAACGGACACTTTCCTGAACCAGGTCGGTGTCTTTTTTCATGAAGCCGTCCATGATTTTTTGCGTGGACAGCAACGATGAGGCCCGCCATTTCGGATCGCGCAGCGTGGCGAGGCGCACGGCTTCGACGTGGTCGACCAGCCTGGAGATCATATTGGCCAGGTGGGGGTTCGGAACCAGGCTGATCCATGTGGAGCGGAACGTGGTGTTCGCTTTCATGTAGGCGAGGATGTCGCTTGCGTGATGCGCTTTTTCGGACTCGTCGGTTGCCATGCGCATGATGGCCAGTCCTTCCAGAGTGGCTTTTTCGCATGCCGCCGCGGCCGCCGCCGGTTCCAGCAGCAGCCGTACTTCGAACAGTTGTGCGATATCGGTGGGGGTGAAGCGGCGCAAGACGAAGCCGCGGGAAGTGCTGTCCAGCAGCCCCTCGTTTTTCAGTTGCAGCAGCGCTTCGCGAACCGGCATGCGGGACACCCGCAGGTCGGCCGCGATTTCGTGATCGACCAGCCTGTCGTCGAAGTGGATTTCACCCTTTTGCATGCGTGCGCGCAAGTGCAGATAGACCTGCTCGCGCATATTCGGCTTGCGCGTGGCGGTCGTTTTTTGCGGGCTTCGCCGGGCTGGGCTTAAAAGCGATGTCATGGTTGGCGGTGGTAGGTGGTAACAGGCCTTGGTGGAGCAGCGAACCGATAGCTTGCAGCATACCAGCTTCCCACTCCCGGTTCCGCCGGGCGGGGCGCCGCGGCTTCGGGCGTTTTTGCATCCGTGTATTGAAAATGGAGTTTTGCCATTGTTTCTGATCCTGGGCAAGGTTCTAGCATTTTCATAATATCTATATACTAATTGAATTTAAATTAACTTGTTGATTTTAATGTTATTAAAAATAGGGAAAACCATTATCGACTGATTTTTATAATAAACAATATACTTTTTACGGGCAATTGATTTACATGCGGCAGCCTGCGTTTCCGGCTGGAATCTGTTCATTCAATTGGGTGTCTGCAAACCATCCATACTTAAGGAAAGCTCCGTGAAAATATGGCGTAACAAAACAATAGGGTTGATGCTGTGCGCGACCATGGGTTTGATGGCCGGCTGGGCGCAAGCGCAAGAACATCCATCCGAACTCACTATTGCGTATCCGGTCGATGTCCCAAGCTGGGATCCCACGGCGGTGACGTATCCGGCAGGGCAATCCATTTACAAGGCGGTGTTCGACTCCCCGCTGTTCGTGAACAACGATCTGCAGGTCGAGCCGCGCCTCATCAAGGCTTGGCATTGGCTGGACGATACGGGCACAAAGCTCGAGGTTCAAATGCGCGATGGCGTGCTTTTCCAGGACGGCAGCAAAATGTCGGCGCAAGACCTCAAGTTCACCCTGGACCGGGCGATCCAGAACAAGATTCTGGCGCTGCACGGCATGCTTCCCACCCTGAAGTCGGTCGAGGTTACGGCGCCCGACAAGGCCGTCATTACCTTTTCCCAGGCAACCCCGACGGCGATGAAGGGCCTGGCTTTCTTGTCGGCCTATATTCTGCCCAAGGCTTATTTCGAGCAGGTGGGCGAAGCCGAATTCGTCAAGCATCCAATCGGGGCGGGGCCCTACAAGCTGGTCGATTACAAGCGCGGCTCGCGCATTACGCTGGAAGCTTTCGACGGCTACTGGAAGGGGGCGCCCGCCATCAAGCGCGTGGTTTTCGAAATCGTGCCCGATGCGTCGGCACGGGTGGCTGCGGTGGAATCCGGTCGATCCGACATTTCGGTGCAGATCCCGGTGCGCGAAGTCACGCGCCTGGAAAAGAACCCCAAACTGCAGGCCAAGGTGTATCCATACAGCGAAATCTATATTTTGCAGATACCCAGCTATGTGCCGACCTTCCAGGATATCCATGTGCGCAAGGCCATGCAGCTTGCCATCAACAAGGCTGGATTGTCGCGCGCTTTCTATAACAACGTTGCGCAGCCGATCTCCGTTCTGGCCACCAAGGGTTCGCCCGGCGACGTGCCTGGCTACAAGGTCGAGTACAACAAGAACGAAGCCGTTGCCGAACTGGCCAAAGCCGGCTATAGCAAGGAAAAGCCCCTGCGGATTCATCTGCTCTCCACCAATAACACGTTCCCGTCGGATTACGACGTGGCGCGTGCGATTGCGCAAATGTGGACTCAAATCGGCATCGACACCACGGTCGAAGAAATCACCGTTGCCAAGTATCTGGAGCTCAGCCATTCGTCCAAGCTGACGGGCGTCATGCTGTACAGCTGGGCCAATGCAACGGGCGACCCGGAAATCTTCACCGGCCGGATCCTGGATCCGCGCCTGCGTTTCTCCACCTGGAAGGAAGCCAAGCTTTCTACCCAGCTCGATGCGCTGAACGGGCAAATGGACGAAGCCAAGCGGGTGGCCGGGTATCAGGCGCTCAACCGCGAAGCCGCCGAGAACGCATGGAGCTTGCCGGTCTTGCAATCCATTGCGACGGTTGCCTACAAGAAGGGGCTGAACGTTCCCACTTATCAAACCGGCTACATTCTGCCGCAAGAGTATTCCTGGAAAAAATAAGGTTTCAAGGGCGCGATCGTTATGCCGATTAAACCAATATGCAATGCGCCGGCTTGCGGTCCGCGCCTGCTCAACCTCTGTATTTGGACGGGCGCCGCATGACTCCCATTGTTTCGCTGCTGGGGCGCAAGCTGGGCGTCATGGTCATCACCGCGCTATTCCTTTCCATGGTGGTATTCGTCGTATTGCGCATGATTCCCTCCGACCCCTTGGGAATGATGCTGCCGCCGTCGGCCACGCAGGCCGATGTCGACCTGCTGCGCAAGGCCCTGGGCATGGATGGTTCGGTCTCCCATCAATACATGGTGTGGCTGGGCAATGCGGTGCACGGCGATCTGGGCCGATCCATTTTCTTTCGCGAACCGGTATCGGAACTGCTGGGCGCGGCATTGCCGGCCACGCTGGAACTCGTGCTGGTCAGCCTGGTCATGGCGCTGCTCATTTCCATTCCCGGCGGCATAGTGCTGTATTTGCTGGACCGCAAAAGGGGTGAAGTCGCCGCGGATTTCTTTCTGGTGTTTCTGCTTTCCGTACCGTCGTTCCTGTGGGGCATCATTCTTATTCTTTTGCTTGGCGTCCTGTTTCCGGTGCTGCCGTTCATGGGCCGCCTGGATTCCAGCATTACCGCCCCCCACGGAACGGGCTTTCTTCTTATCGACCTGCTGCTGAGCGGGCAGTGGTCGGCATGGCTGGATGCCTTTGCGCATTTGCTGTTGCCGGCTTTCGCATTGGCCCTGGCCTTCAGCCCCATCATCATCCGTGTGTTGCGTTCCAGCCTGATCGATACCGCGACTTCGCAGTATGTCAATGTGGCGCGTCTGCGGGGAGTGCCCGAATGGCGGGTGCTATTGCTGCACATGCTGAAGAACGCCGCGCTTCCGACACTGACGCTCATCGGCGTGCAGTTTGGTTTTCTGTTTGGCGGCACGTTGCTGATCGAGGTGATTTTTTCGTTTCCCGGCATCGGCAATCTTATGGTGCAGGCCATCAAGAACTACGACCTGCCGCTCATCCAGGGCGTGGCGCTGGTGTTCTGCTTGATGGTGCTGTTCGTCAATTTCTGCGTCGATGGCTTGTATGCGGTGCTTAACCCAAGGCTTAGAGTTTCATGACAGCGATCGCCATAAACCCGGTTCGCAGCGCGGCGTTCACACGCATCTTCAGGCATCCGAAGGTGCTGGTGGGCAGCATGCTGGTGCTGGTCTTCGTATTCGTGGCGGTGTTCGCGCCATGGCTTGCCCCCAACGACCCCAATGCGCAAGACCTCATGTCGACCGTGCTGCCGCCGGCCTGGTCGGCGGGCGGCATGGCGCAATATCCGTTGGGAACGGACGCCTTGGGGCGCTGCGTTTTGTCGCGGCTTATCTTCGGCAGCCGGGTGGCCTTGCTGGTTGCCGTGGTTGCCGCCACGGGAACCATGCTGCTGGGCACGGTGCTGGCCATCCTGGCCGGATATATCGGCGGTTGGTTCGACCGATTCGTCAGCGCCGTTGTCGTGCTTTGGATGGCGTTCCCGCCCGTGGTGTTTTCCATGATGCTGATGGTGGGGTTGGGTACCGGCGTCACCAATGTTATCCTGGCTATCGTGCTGGTCGACTGGACCCGGTTCTATCGCGTCGTGCGTGCCGAGGTCCTGGTGGCAAGGCAGCGCGAATACGTGTATGCCGCGCGCCTGCTGGGATTCTCGCACTGGCGGGTCATGGCGCACGAGGTTCTGCCCAGCGTCATGCCGTTGATCATCACGCTGTTCAGCCTGGAAATGGGCATTGCCATCGTGGTCGAGGCCATTCTCAGTTTCGTCGGCCTGTCGGTGCCCTCCAATGTCGTGGCCTGGGGCGTCATGCTGGCCGACGGCCGCGACCAGATCTATCAGGCAAGCTGGAATCTGCTGGCGCCCGTATGTGGAATCGTCTTTGCCGTGCTGGCGTTCAATCTGCTCAGCGATGGCTTGCGGGTGGTGCTGGATCCGCGATTGAAACAACGTGGGAGCGACTGATGCAGCCGGTATTGGAATTCGACAAGGTTTCCGTGGACGTCAAGGTGGGCGGCTCCAGCGTGGCGTTGTTGCGCAACGTATCGTTCCAGGTCGAGCAAGGCAAAGTGCTTGGCCTGGTCGGAGAGTCCGGCGCGGGCAAGAGCATGGTGGGACGAGTCATATCGGGCATGCTTCCCGAGAATCTGCGATTCTCCTCGGGTCACGTGCGTTTTCAGGGCGAAGCGCTTACCGGCAAGCAGGCGCGTTCCTTCCTGGGCAAGCGTATTGCCTTCATTCCACAAGAGCCGCTGTCCGCGCTGAACCCGGTGTTCACCATCAGGCAGCAAATGTTCGAGCATCTCAAATACCTGGGTTTGCCGCGCAAGGAATGGGAATCCTACAGTATTGCGCGCCTGACCGAAGTCGGCCTGCCCGATCCGGGCTCCATGCTGGGGCGTTACGCGCATCAGCTTTCGGGCGGGCAGTGCCAGCGCATTCTTATCGCCATGGCCTTTTCGGGAGATCCCGAGCTGATCGTGGCGGACGAGCCCACCACCGCGCTGGATGTCATCACCCAGGCCCAGATCATCCGCATCCTGCGCGAAGTGCAAAGCAAGCACAATACGGCGGTCATACTTATCACGCACGATCTGCGGATGGCTGCGCATGTATGCGACGAAGTGGCGGTGCTGTATGCGGGCGACGTCGTCGAGCGCGGCCCGGCGCGGCGCGTGCTCGAGTCCCCCAGCCATCCGTATTCCTGGTCTCTGAAAACCGCCACGCCCAGCCTCGACGGCCGGCAGTTCGTGCTGCCGTCCCTGGCCGAGTTGATGCCGGGCCTCAAGGACATGGCCGAGCTCAAGGGCTGCCGGTTTGCACGCCGCTGCCCGACGCGCAATGGCGATTGCGAAAGCAGCGTCCCCGTGCTTGCGCAGATCGCCCCCGATCATTTCGTCGCTTGCGCGGGAGCCTGCCGGTCTTCCGCAGCCACGTTGCAGCCGCAAGTCCATGTGCTGCCCGACAGCCCCAATGGGCTGGGACGGCCCCTCATCGAGCTCAAGGATGTCAGCCGCAGCTATTACAGCCGTTCCGGCGGGGAACGTGTGGTGTTCCATGCGCTTCGGCCTTTGTCTCTTTCGGTGGCTCCGGGCGAATTGCTGGGCGTGGTCGGGGAAAGCGGCAGCGGCAAAAGCACATTGGCGCGTCTTATCGTGGGTTTGCTGGAGCCGTCGCAAGGTACCGTTCATATCAACGGCGTGGCACGGTCGGGGGCTTCCGTCGAGGCTGCCCGAACCATGAGGAAAATCGTGCAAATGGTTTTCCAGGATCCGGATTCCGCGCTGAATCCGCGCCGCACGGTGCAAAAACTGATTACCCAGGTGCTGGAAACCCGCGGCGACATCTCTACGGCAGAGCGCAGCCGGATTGCCGCGAAACTGATGGGCCAGGTGGGGATGGCCATGGATGCCATGGGCCGCTTTCCTTCGCAGTTGTCGGGCGGGCAGAAGCAGCGCGTCAATATCGCGCGGGCCCTGTGCGCGCAACCGCAGCTATTGGTGGCCGATGAAATCGTGTCCGGCCTGGATGTTTCGGTTCAGGCCTTGATCTTGAACTTGCTGCTGCAGCTCAATCGCGAGCTTGGTGTTGCCGTGGTCTTCATCTCGCACGATCTTTCCGTCGTCCGCTATTTATGCCGGCGCGTTCTGGTCATGTGCAAGGGCGAGGTGGTCGAGCAGGGCGATACCGAAGCCGTGTTCAGCAATCCGTCCCACCCCTATACACGTCTGCTTCTGTCGTCCGTGCCGCCCGATGACGTAGCTGCCGTGTGGCCGCGTCCTGCGAGCGGGAAGGAAAACGCCGAGGCCGTTCCGGAAACACGTCTGGAGTTTCAAGCATAGCTGGGGCGCCGGCCGTTCATCCATGAATATGGGAAGATAAATCATGCCTTACCGTACCGATGCCGAAGCTGTTGCGGGACTGGTTTCCAATAACCAGATTCACCGCGATGCGTACATCAGCGACGAAATTTTTCAGCTGGAGCAAGAGCGGGTATTCGCCCGGTCGTGGCTTTACGTGGGCCATGCAAGCCAGGTTCCGCAGGTGGGCGACTACATAACGCTGGAGCTGGCCGGCAGCCCGGTCATCATGATCCGGCACAGCGATGGCAGTGTGCGCGTGCTGATCAACCGCTGCGCCCACAAAGGCGCCAGCCTCGTTTCCAGGCCGCGGGGCAATGCCGGGCGCATGCTGCGCTGCCCCTACCACGCGTGGTGCTACAAAACCGACGGCGCCTTGCTGGCGGTTTCGCTCAAGGCGGGCTATAAGGACACCGGATTCGACTCCAGCCCCGCCGCCGAAGGGCTGTCGGTGCCAGGCGGAGTGGAAACCTACCGGGGGTTCGTGTTTGCGCGCCTCAGCCAACAAGGCATGTCGTTCCAGGAGTATTTCGGCGAAACCCTCGGCGCGCTCGACAATATGGCCGACCGCTCTCCCGAAGGCGAACTGTTGATCGCCGACAGTTGCATCCGCAGCGTCATCCGCTGCAATTGGAAGATGTATCTTGAAAACATCAACGACACGGTTCATCCCATTTCCACGCACGAATCCGCAGCGGACACGGCCCGGCAGGTGGGCGAGGAGTTCCTGAAAACCAATCCAACGGCTCTGGAGCAGTTGCTGCCTTTTGGCTCGGGCTACGATTTCTATACCAAGATGGGCGCCAGAACCTTGCCCAACGGGCACAGCATTCTCGGCACCAAGTTCAGCATTCATACCGATTACTCCGATATTCCCGGCTACCAGGAAGCGCTGGAACAGGCGCACGGCAAAGAGCGGGCCCGCGAGATTCTCGCCTTCTCGCCGCAGAACGTGGTGCTTTACCCCAGCTTGGCCACAAAGGGTTCGCCGCAGATACTGCGGGTGCTAAGGCCCCTGGCCGCGAATCTTACTCAGTTGGAGGTCTGGGCCTTCCAGCCCAAGGGGGCGCCCGACATCATGCTCGAGCGCGGCCTTACCTATAGCCGGCTGGTTTTCTCGCCCATGAGCGTGGTGTCCCATGACGACGTGCATTTGTTTGAAAGCCAGCAGGCCAGCCTGGCCGCGGCAGGCAACCCCTGGGTCAATCTGCAGCGCCAGTTCGACCCGGCCGAGCGAGAGCAGGGCGATTGCCGCTTCGAGGACGGCAATAACGAACTGGTCATGCGCAATCAGTACCGCGCCTGGCATGCGCTGTTGATGCAACCTACCGGAGCCCAGGCATGAGCAAATCTGAATCGAACGACCGCCTGATCGAATTCGTGTATCACGAGAATCGTTTGCTGGACGACAGGCGGTTCGAGCAATGGTATGACCTGTTCGCGGACGACGGCATCTACTGGATTCCCACCCGGCCAGGGCAAACCGACCGCCATACGCAGGCCAGCATCGCGCTGGAGGACAAGATGCTGCTCAAGCTGCGCATCGAGCGGCTCAGCCATCCACAGGCCCATTCCTTGCAGCCTCCGGTGCGCAGCATGCACGTGGTGCAGCGCCCCGACGTCGATGCGGGCGAGGCCGGCGGCGGGCTGCCGGGGCTGACGAGCAACATCGTCTACCTGGAGCATCAGGCAGGAAGCCAGGTGGTGCTGGGCGCGCGCGTGCACTATATGCTGCGCGAAGCCGAAGGGCAATTGCGCATCGTGGAAAAAAAGATCGAACTATTGAACATGGACGGCTTCTTGCCCAGCATACAATTGTTCATCTGAAACATGCCGGCCAGGAGCCTTGGTGCAACCATGATGCAAGCCACCCACGAAAACTTCACTTCCCTGCCGACCTCGGAGTTGTCGGCGTCCATGGCCTACAAATTGCTCACCGGCGTGGTGGTGCCCCGGCCTGTGGCCTGGATCACCACCTGCGGGCAAAACGGCATTGTCAATGTGGCGCCGTTCAGCTCCTACAACTATGTGTCCGATACGCCGCCCATGCTGGCCGTCAATATTTCCGCCCAGGACGATGGCGCCCTGAAGGACACCGCCCGCAACATCCGGGAAACCGGCGAGTTCGTGGTCAATGTGGCGACGCGCGCCGTGCTGGATCTGATGAACGCCAGCAGCGCCTTGTATCCCTCGCATGCCAGCGAGGCCGAGCATCTGGGCATTGCCACGCTGCCCGGCCGCCTGGTCAAGGTGCCGCGTGTGGCGATTTCACCCGTGCAGATGGAGTGCCGGCTGGCGCACATGGTGCCGTTGGGAACAGGCACCAATACGCTGTACATCGGCGAGGTGGTCATGTTTCATCTGGATCCGGCCGTGTACGACGGGAATCATGTGGATAGCGTCGCCATCGATCCCATTGCCCGCCTGGGCGGGCCGTTCTACGCGGCTTTGGGCGAGATTCTCAAGCGCCCGCGTCCCACCGTCCCGCGGATCGATCCCTAGTATATTTGCGCGTCGGCCGACCGACCCAAAACCGGGCCGTGCACAGGTTCCGGCAATCCGGGTTTTCCGGCCGTTCGACAACTGATATATTCCGTTCTCGCCCGGGCTTGCCGTGGTGTTCGCGTGTCCGGGTAGAATCATTGAAAAATACAATACACCTTATCAATATCGTCTTATTGCCATGAGTGATGGCAATGGCCGAGACTGGTGGTTCTATATCAGGAGTTGTCATGCGCATATGCCGGTTTGATTCGGATCGTCTGGGAGTCGTCAAGGGCGATACGGTTTTTGATGTGACGGCGGCGTTGGATATGCTGCCGGCGGCCACCTACCCATTGCCGCGCGTCGATCTGCTCGTTCAGAATCTCGATCGCGTCCGCAGCCGTATCGACGAGATCCTGCCTTCGGCAACGGCGCATGCCTTGGCCGATGTCACGCTGTTGAGCCCGGTTGCCAACCCCGGCAAGCTCGTTGCCGCGCCGGTCAATTACCGCAAGCACCTGGACGAAGCACGGGCGGACGCCGCCATCCACCACAATAGCCAGGTCGCCGAGATCCAGCGCGTCGGGCTGTTCCTGAAAGCGAACAGCTCGCTGGTCGGGCCCAGCGCGGGCGTTGCCATCCGCCACCCCGACCGGCGCAACGACCATGAAATCGAATTGGCGGTCGTCATCGGCAAGGCCGGCGTCAAGATCCCCAGCGCGCGGGCGTGGGACTACGTTGCGGGCTATTGCATCGGCCTGGACATGACGGTGCGCGGCCCGGAGGAGCGCAGCCTGCGCAAGTCCGTTGACAGCTACAGCGTTCTGGGGCCCTGGCTGGTCACGGCCGACGAGCTTGCCGATGCCACCAGCCTGGATTTCCAACTGACCGTCAACGGCGAACCGCGCCAGAAGGCCAATACGCGCGACCTCATCATCGGCATTCCCGAGCTGATCGAGTTCGCCTCGTCTTTCTATACCTTGCACCCCGGCGACGTCATCTACACGGGCACGCCGGAAGGCGTCGGCCCCGTGCAGTCCGGAGATTGCATCGTGGCCGAATTCCAGGGTATCGGGTCGATGCAGGTCATGGTACGCAACGATAATCAATAAATTTCTTTGGCAGTCCAAACCTGAGGAGAAAATGGTATGAATCAATTCGCGAAACTGGGCCTCGGCCTGGCTTTGTCCGTATCGGCCGTGGCGGCCCATGCGCAGGATCCCGTCAAAATAGGCTTCATCACGACGTTGTCGACCCCGGCGGGCTACATCGGCGAGGATGAACGCGACGGCTTCGCCCTGGCGGTACAGCAAGAGGGCGGCAAGCTGGGCGGCGTTCCGGTCGACGTGGTGGTCGAGGACGATGGCCTGAAGCCAAGCTCGGGCAAGCAGTCGGCCGACAAAATGCTGCAGGAAGGCATACGCCTGTTCACCGGCATCAATTTCTCCAATGTGATGATTGCGGTGGCTCCCGCCGTGGTCAAGGAAGGAGGCTTTTACGTCAGCCTGAACGCCGGCCCTTCGAATTTCGCCGGCAAGGCATGCGACAAGAATCTGTTCTCGGTGGGTTTCCAGAACGATTCGCATAGCGATACCGCCGCCATGGCCGCCAACGAGGTGGGCATCAAGAAGATCGTCCTGGTTGCGTCCGCCTATCAGGCGGGGCGCGATTCGCTAAGCGGCTTCAAGCGTGAATTCAAAGGCGAGGTTCTGGCCGAAATCTACACCAAGCTCGACCAGTCGGACTATTCCGTCGAACTGGCGCGCATCCGTTCGCTGAATCCCGACGGCGTATTCCAGTTCCTGCCGGGCGGCGCGGGCATCAACTTCGGCAAGCAGTTCGCCAATTCGGGCTTGAACAAGTCCGTGAAAATGGTGACCACCCTCGCTTTGGACGACCGCATGCTGGCCGCCCTGGGCGATGCGGCCGACGGCTACTACCTCAGCACGCTCTGGACCGCCAGCCGCGATAACCAGGCCAGCAAGACCTTTGTGGCCGATTTCGAAAAAACCTTCAAGCGCCGTCCTTCCAGCTATGCGGCCACGGCGTACGACACGGCCCGCGCCATCGGTTCGGCCCTGAAAGCCGTCGACGGCGACTACAAAGGCAAGCCCGACCAGTTCCGCGCCGCCCTGCGCAAGGCCGACTTCCAAAGCGTGCGCGGCAATTTCCATTTCGGGCCCAACCAGTATCCCGTGCAGGACTGGTCTCTTGCGCACATCGAGCGCAATGCCGATGGCAAGCTCGACTACAAAGTCATCAAGACCCTGGTCAAGGATCACGGCGACGTCTATTCGTCCTTGTGCAAGATGAATGGATGAACGGAGTCCTTCCCCGAGTCGGGGCGAGGGCATTGAAGCCTGCCGCTCGAGGCGGCTTCAAGGCTCGCGCGGCCGCTATAGTGCATAAGAGTGTTCAGGCACGAGTACCGGGGGAGCAACGACGTATGCTGGATCATCCTGTTCGGCCTTTAGACGCTGCTCCAGCAAGCGTCGGGCGCGTATGGGCGCCTCATCCAGCTTGATGGCGACCTTTGGCACCTGCGCATCCAGAATCTGCATTTGTTTCTGTTGCCGTTCGAGTATGATTTTGTCTTCGCTGAAGGTTGCCGCAATGCCCGCCCTGATCGATTCGGTGAGCTCGGTTTCTTCGAGCCGGTAGTTGCGTACGAAAGCCCAGAAATAGTGGGTCGAAGTTTCCGATTCGGGCGTCAGCAAATGCAGGACATGCCCGATCTGCGCTGAAGCCCGTTCTCGTTCCACAGGATGCACGCCCACCACCGTGATATTGAGCGATGGAACCAGGTTGACTGCAATTTGCCAGCGGTTTATCAGGCCGTCGTGTTGGAGCGTCAGGCGGAAAAAGGGCGGAGGCTCGATGCTGGGCATTTCCCGGTGCGCACGCACGATGCAGTCCGCTTCCGTGGTGACGGTGGGCGGATAGTTGGCGATCGATATCTCTTCATGGTTGCCGATAGTGCCTTTGTGCACGTAGGTTTCGTGGCTGAGGTCGAGCAGATTGTCGTTCAATAGCCGGAAATTGGCTTCGATATGATGGTAGCCGCTGGATGAAGCCCATTCGGGACTGCTGTTCCAGTGGATGTCGGGGATAAGTTCGGGCTTGGCCAAACCGGGGTCGCCCATCCATATCCACGCAAAGCCATGGCGCGACACCAGAGGGTACGTCCTGACGTTGGCTGCCGTGGGGATATTGGTTTGTCCCGGCACATCGGTGCAATGCCCATCCGCCGAGAATCGCATGCCATGATAGCCGCATTGCAGGTCGTCGTTTATACGCTTGCCGCAAGACAAGGGCATGAGCCTGTGGGGGCATAGGTCGTCCAATGCCGCAAGCTTGCCATCGGAAGTGCGGAACATGACGACAGGCACATCCAGCAGGCGGCGAGCTATGAACGGCTGTTCAAGCTCATGGTCGAAGGCGGCAATGTACCAGACGTTTTTGACAAACATGGAATTTCTCCTTTAATGCGTATTGCCGATTCGTACCGGCAAAATGTATCGATGATCGGACGTGAGCCGACCGTATCTTTCATACGCCCAGGTACTGCTCCAGCATCGGGCGTTGCTGAACGAATCGCGCTGCGCTGCCTTCCCAGGCGATGCTGCCTTTTTCGATCACATAGTGATGGTCGGCGATCCGGCTAAGCACATCGATGTTCTTGTCGATGAGCAGCACAGCGAGCCCTTGATTGCGCAGGGTGCGCAGACATTCCCAGACTTGTTCGCGAATGAGCGGGGCAAGGCCTTCGGTGGCTTCGTCGAGGATGAGCAGGCGTGGATTGGTCATGAGCGCTCTTCCAATTGCAAGCAATTGCTGTTCTCCGCCCGAAAGCTGGAAACCCAGATTGCCCGAACGTTCTTTCAGGCGCGGGAAAAGGTCGTAGATGCGCTCCAGCGTCCAGCCCGGACGGCCGGATGCGCTTTTGCTCCGCTCCGTGGCGATCAGGTTTTCCCTGACGGTCAGGTTGGGGCAGACCAGGCGGCCCTCGGGCACCAGGCCAAGGCCAAGCCGGGCGATGCGGTGCGCTTGCAGGTGTTCGATTGCCACGCCCTCGAAGGCTATGCGGCCTGTGCGTGCTGCAAGCAGTCCCATCAACACTTTGACCAGTGTCGTCTTGCCCATGCCGTTGCGTCCCAGCAGTGTGACGAATTGTCCCTGCTTCACCTTCAGGTTCACGTTGAACAGGACTTCGGTATGGCCGTATCCCGCCGAGATTCCGGCAAGCTCAAGCATGGGCATGGTCGCCTCCCAGATAATGCGTGCGGACTTCGGGGTTGCCGCGCACTTTGTCGGGCGTGCCGCATATCAATTCCTTGCCGTGCACCAGCACGCTGATGCGGTCGGCCAGGCCGAAAACAGTATTCATGTCGTGTTCGACCAATACCATCGTGAGTTTGCCCTTGAGGCTGCGGATCAGTTCGACGATGCGGATGGAGTCATCGGCACCCATGCCCGCGGTTGGCTCGTCCAGTAAAAGCAGCTTAGGCCGGGAAACCAGCGCCATGGCGATTTCCAGTTGACGCTGCTCTCCGTAGGCCAGTTCGTCGGCGGGAACGTCTTGCTGATCGAGCAGGCCCACCGCATCCAGCGCGTCCAGGGATTTGTCTGTCAGGATCGGTTCGTTGCGCATGGGCCGAAGGAACCTGTAGCTGTTCCCATCCACCCCCTGGGCGGCGATCCGGACATTGTCGATGGCGGAGAAGCTTTTCAACAGGGAGGTAATCTGGTAGGTGCGCGCCACGCCGTTACGGCAGCGCCAGTAGGACGGCTGCCGCGTGATTTCCTGCCCATCGAGCACTATGCTGCCGCTGTCGGGCATGAGTTCTCCGGCAAGTTGCGCCAGCAACGATGTCTTGCCCGCGCCATTCGGTCCGATAATGGCCCGCAGTTCTCCTGTGTCGACCCGAAGATCGACCGAGTCGGTGACTTTCAGGGCGCCGTATGCTTTGCAGAGAGAGCGAGTTTCAAGCATGATGTTCCTTCGTCGAGCTGATCGCGGCTTCCCGCCGTTTCGATGAAAGCGAACCCAGCAACCCCTTGCGCGCATAAAGGACGCAAAGAACCAGTATGGGCCCGAACCAGACGGCCCAGTGCTCGGTGACGTCCGGCAGGAATTTTTCAAGCGTGAGGTACACCATGGCGCCGAAGATGGGGCCGGCTACTGTGCCCATGCCGCCCAGGACGACCATGACAATGAGTTCGCCCGATCGGCTCCAGTGCATGACCGAGGGGCTCATGAAAGACTCATGGGTTGCGTACAGGCCGCCGGCCAGGCCGGCCAGGGCCGCGGCCATGATGAAGGCGCAAAGCCTGTAGTGGTAAACATTGAAACCCAGCGCTTTCATGCGCCGCTCGTTGTCGCGTGAGCCTTGCAGGACGGTGCCGAAGCGCGCTTGGACGATCCTCCATGTCGACCACAAGGCAAGCAGCAGAATGCCCAGTACGACATAGTAGAAAATCGTGTTGTTCGAAAGATCGACGAATCCCAAGGCATGCAGGTTGCTCTTGAACCGAAGGCCGTCGTCGCCGCCCGCGCTTTTCATGCCTATGAAGATGAAATAAAGCATTTGCGCGAAAGCCAGCGTGATCATGATGAAGGCGACTCCTTTCGTGCGCAGGCTGACGGCGCCGATGATACAGGCGATTGCGGCCGCGGCGCCCGCCGCGAGCAGCCAGGATACGACGGGATCCGACCAGAGCATCCATTGGCCGGCATGTTGCGCGTTTTGCGCGGCCAGATTTATGAAGGCGACGACATAGGCTCCGACTCCAAAAAAAGCAGCCTGCCCGAAGCAGATCATGCCGCCATATCCCATGATCAGATTCAGGCTCAGGGCGGCCAAGGCGAAGATGAGAATGCGGCGAAACTGGGTGATCAGGTAGGACTGTTCCAGTAGTCCGGCGGCCAGAGGCAGAACGATCAAGAGGACGATCAGTGCTACGGTGACCCAGCCTTGCGCGGACAGGCCGGGCCAAAGCGGGCGAGTACGATGAGATTGCCGTTCTCGTTCGGGGAGGCCCGGGGCGCGCGGCAGGGCCGCCTCGCGATTGCTGCTGGTGGGTGTATGCATGATTTTATTCGGGCAATGGTGATCAGTTGCGAGAAAAAAGCCCGTCGGGCCGGAAGCTGAGGACGAGGATCATCAGCAGGTAAGTGGAGATATCGCCGATGCTGGTGGGGGCTCCCGTCAGGGCCGGCAGCAGCCGGCCTATGGTATCCACCAGACCGACCAGAAGAGCGGCGAAGAAAGCGCCCCGGACGGATCCGATACCGCCTACGACCAGCACCAGAAGACTCTGGATCAGCAGGGCATCCCCCATTCCCGACTGGACGGAATACAGCGGAGCCGTCAACGCGCCCGCGACTGCCGCCAAACTTGCGCCGAGCGCGAATACCACGGCCGACAGGACGGACGTATTGATCCCCAGGGCCGGCATTACGCCGCGTTGGCTTGCCACCGCCCGGATACGCATGCCCGTTCGGGTACGCGCCACCAGCCACCAAAGCAATGCGGCCAGCGCAACGCCCACCACGATGAGGAACAGCCGGTAGGCGGGGAAGGTGCCGCCACCGGGCAGGTCGACGCCGCCAAGCAGACGCGATGGGATATCGATATAAAGCGCGCCGGGGCCCCAGACGATGCGAACCAGTTCGTTGAAGAACAGGATCAGGCCGAACGTGGCAAGAACCTGGTCGAGGTGGTCGCGCTCGTAAAGACGCCTCAGTATCAACCATTCCATGACGGCGGCAACGAGCGCGGTCATGGCGACGGCGCCAAGCACCGAAATGGGAAAGTTCTGGGTCCAGGCCCACAGGGCGGCGCAGAAATAAGCTCCCAGCATGTAAAGAGAGCCGTGAGCCAGATTGAGTATGCCCATGATGCCGAAGACCAGTGTCAGGCCCGCGGCAATGATGAAGAGCGATAAACCCAGTTGCAAGGCATTGAGCAGTTGTTCGAAAGCCAAGCCCATCGAGTTTTCTCCTTGATGCTATCTGCCGCGCCCAGATCGAAGCGACGATATTTTTATGCAATAGTGTTGTATCGAGATAACTATATATCAGAAAATTGCTTATTGCGATCTAGGGAAATCACCAAATTACTTTCCATTTTCTTTAATAGTATTGTTCGTACGCAACTATGTTGTTTTAAATAATGAACATGAGGAGACATGGAATGAGAAAGCAGATGTTGTCGGCCGCATGGCTACTCGCGGCTTGCGGGCTATGCGGACAGGCCGCCGTGGCGGATGAAGCGGCGCCGAATGAGATCAAGATCGGTTACGTCAATACGTTTTCGGGCCCCAGCGGCGTGCTGGGCAAGCAGTATCGGGACGGCTTCGACCTGGCGCTGGATGAACTGGGCGGCAAGATGGGCAAACTGAAAGTGGTCGTGGAGTACGGAGACGACCAGCTCAAGCCCGATATCAGCAAGTCGGTCGTCGAACGCATGGTTCACCGCGACAAAGTGGATCTGGTGGCGGGATTCAATTTCTCGAATGTCTTGCTTGCCTCGATCGATACGGTGACCGGCGCGGGCAAGCTGCTGGTGGGTTCGAACCCGGGACCCTCCATGCTTGCCGGCGAGCAGTGCCAGCCCAATTTTTTCAATGCGGGGCAGCAGAACGATGGCGCCAGCGAAACCCTGGGGCGCTATCTCAAAGAGCAAAAAGTGAAAAGCGTTTACGTTCTGGCGCCGAACTACCAGGCTGGACGCGATATGGTGACGGGCTTCAAGCGGGGGTTTGGGGGGAATCTGGCCGGCGAGGTCTACACACAACTGGCGCAGACCGATTTCTCCACTGAATTGAGCCAGGTGCGCGCCGCCAATCCCGCCGCGGTATTCGTGTTCATGCCCGGCGGCAATGCCATCAACTTCGTCAAGCAGTGGGCGCAGGCCGGCATGACGGGGAAGATTCCCCTGTATTCCGTGTATACCGTGGATCATTCGACGCTCAAGGCGATCGGCGGCGCGGCGGTGGGGACGCTGGGTGTTTCCCAGTATGTCGAAGACTTGCCCAATCCGGCCAATCAGAAGTTCGTCGCCGCATTCGTGAAGCGCAATGGCTATCTTCCGTCCGAGTACGCGGCGGCGGCCTACGATACCGCGATGCTGATCAATAGCGCTGTGGTGCAGACCGGCGGCAAGATCCATGACATCGAAGCCATGCGCGCGGCGCTCAAGAAGGCGGACTTCCAGTCGGTGCGCGGGTCGTTCCGGTTCAATACCAATCAGATGCCGATCCAGAACTATTACCTGCGCGAAACCGTAAAGCTGCCGGACGGGACTTTGGGATTTGCCACGCGTGAAACGGTAGCCAAGGATTATGCCGATCATTACGCGGCGGCATGCAAGGCCATTAAATAACAGGGTTCTTCAATTGCAACGACCGTAGCGGTCAGGCATCAGGGAAAATCGCTGCATGGTTGGAGAAAGGGGCATGTATGCCCCTTTTCCGTAAATCTGGCATGATTGAAGCTTCTTCGAATAGATCAGCGGCATGCCGGTAAATTTATGGAGTGCAAAGAATGAAAGGCCAGGAGGATCCAGGTTTCGACGGCGACGATCTTTTGGCGGGAGGAGAACGCAAGCCTCGCGGCATACAGTCCATCATCATCGGCTTCAAAATTCTCGAATGCCTGGCCGAAGCGCCGACCCCGTTGGGGTTGAAAAACCTTGCTCAGGCCACGCACATGCCATCCAGCAAGCTGCGATTCTACTTAATCAGTTTTCTGGAGTTGGGGCTGGTGTACCAGGATGGCGCCAGCGGGCGCTACGGCCTGGGGCCGGCAGCGTTAAGGCTGGGGCTGGCGGCACTGGAGAAGATCGATGTCATACACATGGTGCGAGGCGAAATGGCCGAGCTTGCCGACCAGCTTGGCTATACGGTTTTCCTGTGCGTTTGGGGTACTCATGGTCCTACGGTGGTTGACCGTGTCGATGGCCGCAATCGAACCGTGCTGGAAATTCGAGTGGGTAGTGTGCTGCCGCTTCTGAGCTCTTCAGCCGGACGCGTGTTTGCCGCTTTCATGCCTAAGTCGGCCACGGCCGCCATTGGCCGGCGTGAGCAAAAGCAGGCCGCGGACCAGGGCGATTCTTCCTTGATCAGCGGCCCCGATGTCGTCATCGACATCATCCGGGCTGAACGGTTTGCCCGTGCTTCGGGAACCTTGTTGACCGGCTTTACCGCAATTGCCTCTCCCATTCTGGACAGGGCAGGCACTCCGCTGGCGGTTGTTTCCGTGGTGGGGGCTGTTGGAAAAATGCCCGATAGCAAAGAAAAGCCGCCAGGCCAAGCGTTGCTGGAGCTCACGACGCGCCTT
>JBEBXF010000012.1:0-21296 GCA_040391725.1 Eoetvoesiella caeni
CACGCTGGAAACCCTCGTGGCGCAACTGGCTGTGCTGGTCATCGCGGTGGGAGGTTTCGGGTTCAACCTCCTGAGCGCGCGCAAGCCACAGACGACCTGATGCTTCATTGAATGCATAAACAAGGAAATCAAGAAAGACGCGGATTGTGCCTGGCCAAGCCAACGCTTCATCGGCCAGGTAGATTTCCCACAATCCGGACGGTTACAACCTCTTGATCAGCCAAAAGTAAAACGCATTCAGTTCATCCCGCGAAATTGATCGGTCTTGACATAGCGATTTGGCGGGCACCCCATCTCGCGCTTGAACATCGCAACGAATGCGCTCGGGGCCGCGTAGCCCAGATCGCGCGATACACGCAGGATCTGTTGCCCTTCGGCCAACCGGGCTAGCGCCTCCATCAAACGCACCTGCTGCCGCCAAGCGACAAAACTCATACCCACCTCCTGCTGAAACAGGCGGCGCAGCGTACGCGTGCTGGCGCCAATCCGATGAGCCAGATCATCGAGCGTACTGGGATCCCCCGGGTGCTCAAGCAGTGCGGCACACAGTTTTACCATTCGATGATCACGCGGCATCCGCACACTCAACGGCAAATGCTCCAGTTGGGCGATTTCGATCAATACCAAGTCCTCCATCGCTTGGTGGCGAGGACTGCTTGGAGCGGGATTCCGTGGATCAGCCAGCGCCAATTCTTCGAGCAAGTGATGCAGCAGCGGCGGAACGGCGACGACGGCGCACTCCATCGCTCTTGCCGGCGCCGCAGAGACATCGACATACAGGGTGCGCATCGACACCGGTCCCACCATGCGGATTTCATGCGGCATGAACGCGGGTATCCATACCCCGCGGTTGGGTGGAATAACCCAATAGCCGCCAGGCGTAGTCACACGCATGACGCCGCGCGCAGCATGCAGCAGCTGGGGCGCGTTATGCCGATGGCAATGCTGTAGCGAACCAGCCGCATAGTCATGTGCAAACACCAGCGTGCGCCCCCCTCCGAAAAAGGGGTACAGCGGTACATCTTCTGATTCCATACTTGTCCGCTTCTCGCAATTTTTTGACCAGACATCCTGTTTTGAACATTTTATATTATTAACGCGAGTGATTCTCACTTTCATTAAAAGATAACTTACGACGATAAGGGGCGTACACCGATGAAGCAGCGATGCACAGGGACAGGGGAATTGTCAGCACCCACACCAACCAAGCAGCAACAATGGGGCATCTGGATGCTGCTGCTTGCCAGCGCTCCGCTTTCGGCTTGGGCCCAACAGACGACGCCCAGCCCTTCATCTCAAAACGCGGAAATTTCAACGCTTCCGGCGGTGACCGTGACGGCAACCCATGCACAGACCGCGACCAAGACCGACGCCCCGCTGATCGACACGCCTCAAGCCATTTCCGTAGTGACCGGCGCGCAGATGGAAACTCAGGCGATACAAAATATCGACCAAGCATTGCGCTACACCTCGGGCGTGGTCGCGGAAACGCGCGGCGGTTCGGCCACGCGGGAGGACTTCCAATACATCCGGGGATTCGGCCCTTTCGGCACGAACTACCTGGACGGCATGAAGCAGCCCTATGCGAGCTTCGGCTTTTTCCAGAACGAGCCCTATTTCGTAGACCGTATCGAGATCCTCAAAGGCCCCTCCTCGGTTCTGTACGGACAAAACAGTCCGGGGGGCCTGATCAATATCATCAGCAAGCGGCCCACGACCGAGCCCCAACATGAGATATTCGTCAATGGCGGCAGTTACGGCCGCGTCGAGGCCGGGGCAGACCTTTCCGGCCCGATCGACGATCAAGGCAAGCTGTCGTATCGCTTGACGACGGTTGGCCATACCGGACAAACGTTCATCGATCACACGCGTTCGGAACGCGCCGCAGTAGCGCCCGCCTTGACCTGGCGCCCGGACGACGCCACCACGTTCACGCTTTATGCGCAATACCTGCGCGATCCTCAGAGCGGGCATTTCGGCTACGTGCCGGCTCAAGGCACATTCCTGGGCAACCCGAACGGGCGCATTTCCCGCAGCTTCTTTGACGGCGAGCCCGGCTTCAACCACGACAGCAAAACACAGACCGCCATCGGCTATGAGCTGGATCACCGCTTCGACAGCGGCTGGCGCCTGCAGCAGAGCCTGCGCTATGCGCATCTGGACTCGGATCTGGCGATGGTCTATGGCACGGGCCTGGCTCCCGATCTGCACACGCTGACCCGCGCAGCCTTCACCGATCGAGACACGATCGGCGCGTTTACGTTCGACAACCGGCTTGAACGCACTTTCGACACAGGCCCGCTGCATCACTCGGTGCTTTTCGGGGTGGATTACCAGCACACGGATGCCGACTCGCGCTGGCTGTTCGGCCCCGCGCCAAGCATCGATGCGTTCTCACCTGTCTATGGGCAGCCGGTGGCGACGCCGTCGATACCGTTGCTGGATCAGACCCAGAATCTTAGTCAGACCGGCCTTTACCTGCAGGATCAGATCCGGCTGGGCCGCTGGGTGCTGCTGGCCGGCCTGCGCCATGACTGGGCTGACAACGATACTCACAATCGCAGTTTGAATACGTCCACCACAGTGCGCGACGAGGCGACAACAGGACGTCTGGGCTTGCTCTACCAGTTCAACAATGGGTTCGCTCCGTACATCAACTATTCGACCTCCTTCCTGCCCACGACCGGAACCAACTGGAAAGGCGATCCCTTCAAGCCGACCACCGGCGAACAATGGGAGGCGGGTGTGAAGTATCAGCCCGGCGACTCCCGCGGCTTCGTGACCGCATCGGTGTTCACCCTGGTTCAGGACAACGTCCAGACACTCGATCCCGACCCCGCGCATGGGCCCTTCGCCCAGGTTCAAAGCGGCCGGGCACGCGCCCGCGGCATCGAGCTCGAGGGCCACGCCGACTTGAACAAGAATCTTTCGGTCATCGCCAGCTACACCTATCTGGACAACAAAGTCGTGCGCAGCAACGGGCCCGACCTGGACAAACAGCCTGTCTCGGTGCCAAGAAACACCGCATCGCTCTGGTTCGACTACCGCTTTCACAATAGCGGACTGCCTGGTGTGGTGGGCATCAACGCGGGGGTGCGCTATATCGGATCCTCCTACGCCGATGTAGCCAATACCCAGCGCGTGCCCGGTTTCACCGTGGCCGACGCGGGAGTCAGCTATACCAAAGGCGGCTATCGCCTGGCGCTTAACGTGGCCAATGTGTTCGATCGCCGAGCCGTGATCTGCACGAACACCTACAACGCCTGCAACTACATCCAACCCCGCACGATCACGGCTTCGCTGCGCTATCTCTGGTGAGTCCATGCAAGGAAAAACACCATGATCAGTCCGCTCGCCGACCCGCGCACCGAGGCCGTACTGAACCGTCTGCATGCCCAGGACGCCCGGCAGTTCCGCTCCATCGTCCTGCGCTATCTGCCCCGCATGCTGCTGTCGCCGTTCAGGCGGCAATCCAGCATCGATATGTCGTCCGCCGCCGACAAGACCTTTCTGCGCGACAAGCTGGTCGCACTCGACGCGGACAAAGGACGCCTGGCCTACACGTTCTGTCGAGCGCTCGATGCGCGGCAGGCGATCGAGGTCGGGACCTCATTCGGCGTATCCACGATCTACCTCGCCGCGGCCATGCGCGACAACACGGCGGCTGGCGGCGGCGAGCGCCGGGTGGTCGGCACCGAGATCGAACCAACCAAGGCGAAGGCCGCAAGCACCAACCTAGCCGAAGCGGGTCTGGCCGGCTTCGCCGAGATCCTGGAAGGCGATGCGCTGCACACCCTGCAGCACATCGACGGCCCGGTGGATTTCGTGCTGATCGACACATGGATTCCGCTGGCGCTGCCTGCGCTCAAGCTGCTTAAGCCACACCTGCGCCCAGGCGCCATCGTGATGTGCGACAACGTGCGCCAGTTCGCACGCGCGTACCGCGACTACACCGACTTTGTCCGGGATCCGGCCAATGGGTTCCGCTCCATGCTCTGGCCCAAGCAAGGCGGCGTGGAGCTGTCTGTTCGTAGCGGCCCACAGGGATGACAGCCTGGTCTAAACTGTCTGACACTCTCTACAGATTTGCACACCCAAGGAGTTAGCAATGCTTAAACCAGTCGTGCAAGAAGAAATGACGGGTTGCGGAATCGCCTCGGTGGCCAATATTCTTGGCAAGACGTATGCCGAGATGAAGGCAATCGCCAATGCCATGGGCATCCACGCCTCCGATGAATCGCTGTGGTCGGATACCCAGCATGTGCGGCGCATGCTGTCCAGCGCGGGCATGGAAACCTCGGAGAGCGAAGTGCCGTTCGACTCCTGGGAAACCTTGCCCGATCTGGCGCTGCTGTCCACCAAACACTACCAGGAAGACGGCAAGGATTTCTGGCATTGGGTCGTCTTCAAGCGCGTGAACGGCCAGCCTTTCGTCCTGGATTCGTCAAGTTCCCTGCCCTCGAACATCCGGATGGATTTCAGCCAAATGCAGCCCAAGTGGTATATCGAGGTCAGGAATACATAACGGGTGTAACGGGTCGAAGCCTCTACCCTGAGCCCGCCGCTTGCCTTCCCAATTCAAGCGGAGTTGATCAGCCAAGCTCCAGCGTTGTTACGCCGAATATCCTTTCTAGGGTCATGGCGGTTCCGTCATCGGCAAATCGCTGCCATAAGCGATTTATATGCCGTCTATATGCCCGGACAAAGAAATACAACACCAATTTAATATCGCACGCCCTAGACTGAGGTTTTGGTTTCAGGAGAGTGCGATGAACATGAGCCTTGCTCATTGGTGTATCGGCGCCATGGCGTTGGGCCTTTGCGTGTATCTGTTTTACGCGTTGATAAGGCCCGAGAGATTCTGAGTGCAAGGGCCGCACGGCCCGCCACCTGGAAACCAACTGACCACTCGAAAGAGGCGCCCGTGAATGATTTAATTTTCGTAGCCCTGACACTCGCCGTCTTTGCGCTCATCGTCGGTTTTCTTCTTGCCCTGGAAAAAATCTGACTGGAGTCGACATGATTGACGATCTTACGCAATTCGCCATTGTCCTGGTGATCATGGCCGGGCTGGCCGTGGTCCTGGGCAAATGGATGGCGCGCCTTTTCACCCGCCCCGCCCACGGTTTCATCGAACGCGGCACGTATTGGATACTCGGGGTCGATCCCGACGAAGGGATGTCCTGGAAGCGCTATGGCCTGGCGCTGGTGCTCAGCAATGCCGCCATGATGCTGCTTGGCTATCTTTTCCTGCGCCTGCAACAATACCTGCCAGGAGACCCGCTTGGGCGCGGGTCTCAGCCGCCTGACCTGGCATTCAATACCGCTGCATCGTTCATCACCAACACGAACTGGCAATCCTATTCGGGAGAATCCAGCCTATCGAATTTCTCCCAGATGGCGGTCATCACCTTCCTCATGGTGGCCAGCGCCGCGACAGGCGTTGCGGCGGCGGGCGGGTTCATCCGCGGATTCAGCCGCAAAAACACAGCGGATATCGGCAACTATTGGGTCGACTTCACCCGTGTCGTATACCGCCTGCTTCTGCCGTTGTGCTTTGTCGTGGCTCTCGTCTATGTATGGCAGGGGGTTCCACAAACCCTGGACGCCGCGGTTCTCGCGAATACGCTTGAAGGCGCCAGGCAACAGCTCATCATGGGGCCGGTCGCAAGCCTTGAAGCAATCAAGCACATCGGCACCAACGGGGGCGGCTTCTTCGCCATGAACTCCGCGCATCCGTTCGAAAACCCCACGCCGCTGACCAATACGCTGGACATTCTCTGCATGCTGCTGATCCCCTCGGCGCTCGCCTATACGTTCGGTGCGATGATCGGGCGACGCCGCCAAGGGTATGCTTTCTTCGGCGCTTTCCTTGCCATGTTCATCGGCTTTCTCGCGCTGGTCTACAGCGCGGAACAGGCAGGCAACCCGATGTTGACCCACTTGGGCATCGACCAGGCCCGCACGGCCCTTCAGGCCGGCGGCAATATGGAGGGCAAGGAACTGCGCTTCGGCATCGGACAAACCAGCTTGTTCGTGGCGACGACCACCGCGGCGACAACCGGCTCCGTCGACGCCATGCACGATTCCCTGACGCCGCTGGGCGGGATAACGCCCCTTGCGCAGATGATGCTGAACGACGTGTTCGGCGGCGACGGAGTGGGGCTCATCAATCTTGTCTCGTACGCCATCCTGACGGTGTTTCTGATCGGCATGATGATCGGGCGCACGCCGGAATTCCTCGGTAGAAAAGTAGAGGCGCGCGAGATGAAATATGTGATGCTCGCCATCCTGATTCATCCGCTCAGCACCCTGGGGTTCACCGCCTTGGCCTGCCTGACGCCGTCGACGTTGCACAGCCTGGCCAATATGGGACCGCACGGATTCAGCGAGGTGCTCTATGCCTATTCTTCCGGAACCGCCAACAACGGGTCGGCATTCGCGGGACTCAATGCCAATACGCCATTCTTCAATATAACGATCGGTCTGGCCATGCTTGTCGGCCGCTACCTCACCCTGCTGCCGATGGTTGCCGTCGCAGGCGTGATGAGCGCGAAGAAGCGCGTACCCGAGGGGCCAGGAACACTGTCGACGTCCACCCCGCTGTTCGCCGGCCTGCTGGTATTCGTGACGCTGACCGTCGGCGGGCTTACCTTCTTGCCGGCCCTGGCGCTGGGACCGATCGTCGAACACCTGTTGATGCTGGCGGGCAAGACCTTCTAAGGATTCATCATGGACAACGTTGAAAACAGCAATGCCGCAATGAGCGCCTCCGTATTCGGCGGGATGCTTCGCCCGGCCGCGGTATCCGCCGTGTTTTTCATGGTCGTGACCGGTATCGCCTACCCGCTGGCGACGACCATCGTGGCGCAGGCGCTCTTTCCCGATCAGGCTCGAGGCACGCTGATCGAACACAACCACCATCTGGTGGGCTCCCGCCTGATTGGACAATACTTCACTCAGCCGCAATACTTTCACGGCCGCCCCAGCGCCACCACGGGAACGGACCCACGCGATCCGGCCAAAACCATCGATCAGCCATATAACGCCGCCTCCAGCGGCGCCAGCAACCAGGGAGCGCTAAGCCAAGCTTTGCTTGACGCCGTGGCGGCACGCGCAAAGGCCTATCGTGAAGAAAACGGGCTCGCACTCGACGCGAAAGTGCCGATCGATGCGGTGACGGCCTCGGCCTCGGGCCTGGATCCGGACATTTCGCTGGAAAACGCCCGGCTGCAGGCTCCACAGGTCGCCAAGGCGCGTGGTTTGCCCCTGCCGATGGTCCTCTCGCGGGTAGAGCTGCACACGGCCGGGCGCCAGCTCGGCGTGCTGGGCGATCCCCGCGTCAACGTCCTCGAGCTCAACCTTGCACTGGACGAGGCCGCGCCGGCCAAATCGCCAATGCAATAGCGCCATAGCGAGTGCAATCATGCCGCAAGAAAAAGTCGTCATATCCAGCCGCGCCAAACCGGACATCATCAAGCCGCCCTCATGGGCCGCCATCATCGGCGCGGCACTGGGGAAACTATCGCCGACGGTACAGATGAAGAACCCGGTGATGTTCGTGGTATACCTTGGCAGCATCGTCACGACACTGCTCGGCATCCAGGCGCTGCAGGGCGACGGTGACGCCCCCGCGGGGTTCATCTTCGCCATATCCACCTGGCTGTGGTTCACCGTGCTCTTCGCCAACGGCGCCGAGGCTCTGGCGGAAGGTCGAGGCAAAGCGCATGCGGATGCGCTGCGCGCAACCCGTCACCAAGTAACCGCCCTGGTACTGAAAGAGCCCAGGCTCGACAGCCAATCGTGGCGGGTACCCAGCAACGAACTGCCTGTCGGGGCCTACATGCTGGTCGGCGCGGGAGAAATCATTCCCGCCGACGGCGAAGTGATGGCCGGCGCCGCGTCGGTCGATGAATCGGCGATCACAGGCGAGTCGGCCCCGGTCATCCGCGAATCGGGAGGCGATTTCTGCTCGGTTACCGGAGGTACGCGCGTGCTCTCCGACTGGATCATCGCCCGCGTCACCGCCAGGCCGGGAGAGGCTTTCCTGGATCGCATGATTGCCATGGTCGAAGGGGCGAAACGGGGCAAGACGCCCAACGAAATCACGCTGATGATCCTGCTGGTTGCACTGACCCTCGTCTTCCTGCTCGTCTGCGCCACATTGCTGCCGTTCTCGAGTTTCAGCGTCCTTGTCAGCGGCGCCGGACAAAGCGTCGGCTTGACGGTATTGATTGCGCTGCTCGTCTGCCTGATTCCGACCACCATCGGCGCACTGCTCTCGGCGGTCGGTATCGCCGGAATGAGCCGGATGATGCGCGCCAATGTACTCGCCACCTCGGGGCGGGCGATCGAAGCCGCTGGCGACGTCGACGTACTGCTGCTGGACAAGACCGGCACGATCACACTGGGTAACCGGGAAGCCACTCGATTCCATCCCGTGCCAGGTGTGGCGGCACGCACGCTGGCCGAAGCCGCGCAACTGGCATCGTTGTCGGACGAAACGCCGGAAGGCCGTTCCATCGTCGTACTGGCCAAGAGCGCATTCGATATCCGCGGGCGAGAACTGGCCAAAGCCGAGCCTATCGCGTTCAGCGCGCGCACGCGCATGAGCGGCATCGACATCGAAGGGCGCCAGCTTCGGAAAGGCGCGGCGTCCGCCATCAAGGCGCACATAGAACAGCTTGGCGGCGTGTTCCCGGAAGCAATGGCGGAAATCGTGAGCGAAATCTCGAGACATGGCGCCACGCCGCTAGTCGTGTCGGAAGGGTGCCGCGTCCTGGGGGCGGTCGAGCTCAAAGACATCGTCAAGGGCGGGATCAAGGAACGCTTCGCCGAACTGCGCGGCATGGGTATCAAGACGGTGATGATCACCGGAGACAATGCGCTTACCGCGGCGGCCATCGCGGCCGAGGCGGGCGTCGACGATTATCTGGCGGAAGCCTCGCCCGAGGACAAGCTGCGGCTGATACGTGAACATCAGTCCGAAGGCCGACTGGTCGCAATGACGGGCGACGGCACCAATGATGCGCCGGCCCTGGCGCAGGCGGATGTGGCCGTAGCCATGAACAGCGGCACACAGGCCGCCAAAGAAGCCGGCAACATGGTGGATCTCGACAGCAATCCCACGAAACTGCTTCGCGTCGTAGAAGTCGGCAAGCAGATGATCATGACGCGCGGCGCCCTGACGACCTTCAGTATCGCCAATGATCTGGCAAAGTACTTCGCCATCATTCCCGCCGCGTTCGTCGCCACCTATCCAGCCCTCGAAGCACTGAACGTCATGCATCTGCATAGCCCCGAATCCGCCATCCTGTCGGCCGTGATCTTCAATGCGCTGATCATCGTGGCGCTGATCCCGCTGGCCCTGCGCGGGGTGAAATACCGGGCGGAACCCGCCAGCCAATTGTTGACGCGCAACCTCCTGATCTACGGCCTGGGGGGCCTCATCGCCCCGTTCATCGGCATCAAGCTGATCGATCTCGCCCTGACTCTCCTGTTCTGACACCGGTGTAATATCGAATTCAACTTCCCTGAACAGCGGCCACAGGATGCATGATGACAGAGGACACATGATGACGGGGGATCGACCCGACCCCGACGAGCTCCTGCAAGCCGTGGGCAATGATCCGCACCAGCGCCGTCGAGGCCAACTGAAGATTTTCTTCGGCGCCTGCGCCGGCGTAGGAAAAACCTATGCCATGCTCCAGGCCGCGCATCAGCTACAGGCCGAAGGCGTGGCTGTGGGAATCGGCATCGTGGAGACGCACGGGCGCGAGGAAACCCTGGCGCTCACTCGAGGCCTTCCCATGCTGCCACTCAGGAAAATCCAGGCGGGTGGGCGGGAAACGACGGAATTCGACCTGGACGGTGCATTGGCATCCGGATCGCAGTTGCTGGTGGTCGACGAACTCGCGCACTCGAATGCCGCCGGCAGCCGGCACGCCAAACGCTGGCAAGACGTCGAGGAATTGCTGGATGCAGGGATCGACGTCTATACGGCCTTGAACGTGCAGCACCTCGACAGCCTGAACGACATTGTCAGCAGTATCGTCGGAATCCGGGTCAGGGAAAGCGTGCCGGACCATGTATTCGACCATGCCACCGACGTGGTTCTGGTGGATCTGCCGACCGACGACCTTCTGGCGCGCCTGAACGCCGGCAAAGTGTACCTGCCCTCCTCCGTGGGGCATGCGCGGCGGAACTTTTTCCGTCGCGGCAACCTGATTGCCTTGCGAGAGCTCGCCTTGCGCCGGGTCGCGGACAGGGTCAATGACGATGTGCACGACTATCGCGTATCGCACGCGATCCCCACGGTCTGGCCCACACGCGAGTTATTGATGGTCTGCGTCAACGCCAACCGTTCGCAAGAAGCGCTGATCAGGGAAGGGGCAAGGCTCGCGCAACACCTCCAGGCCAACTGGATCGTGGTTCATGTGGACGAGCCCGGCGAGGCCAGGGACTCGAAAGCCCAGGATGCGCTGCTATACCTCGCTTCCTGCACACGGCGGGCCGGTGGCGAGTTCACAAGCGTCCCCGGAAACGACGTCGCGCATACCCTTCTTGCCCATGCCCTCCAGCGCAACGCGACGAAACTCATCATGGGGAACGCGGCGCCAGGTCGCTGGCGGCGATTCAAGTCCGGCCCGGCGGAACGCATCGCGCACGCCAATACGGAGATAGGCCTGATCTTGCTCCGCGTGGATGCCGCGCAGCGGACCATCAAGCGCTGGGAGCTGGAAGAGCCGATGGGACGAACAGCCGCCCTATCCATCGCAACCCTGGCCTGCTTGGCCACCACGGCCGTTGCCGGCTGGCTGCTGCGCGTCTTCGATCTTTCCAACGTGGTCATGCTGTTCCTGATCACGGTGGTGTTCATTTCGTTGCGGCTCGGACGCCTGGCGGGCGCATGGGCCTCGATACTCTCCGTCGCGTCTTTTGATTTTTTCTTTGTACAGCCCCACTTCTCTTTCACCGTCGCCGATACGCAGTACATCTTCACATTCGGACTCATGCTGGCCGTGGCGGTCACCATCGGCCAGCTCGCCGCGAAGCTGCGATCCGAAGCCATCATGGCCCGGGAAGGCGAGCGGCGAGCGGCCGCATTGGTGCGTGTGACGCGCGACCTTGCCGGCACGCTCATGGTCGAGCAAATCGTGTCGGTCTGTCAGGAAACGATAGCACCGCTCTTCGAGAAGAGAATAGCCCTGATCCTCCCGGACCGCAACGGTAAGCTGGTCGTGACACATGATGCCGATTTCGTCGATTCATCGACAGCGCGATGGTCGTTCGACCATATCGAAGAATCCGGACACGGGACGCAGACGCTCAACGCCGCGCGAAGCCTGTACCTGCCTCTGAAAGGGCCGATGGCGGTACGCGGCGTGCTGGCCATCGAGTTCGATGAAGAAACCGCCGCCATCCCCCCTGGCGACCGCAAGCTGCTCGACGCATGCTGCGCCTCGATCGCCCAGGCGCTTGAACGCATCCACTATGTGGATGTGGCCCAAGACACGATTATCCGCATGGAAGGCGAGAAAATGCGCAATACTTTGCTGTCGGCGGTGTCGCACGACCTCAAGACACCTCTTACCGCCATCCGGGGGCTGGCCGAGACCTTGGAACACCCGGACGGGCTGGCCGAATCCGAGCGGACGGACATCGCCAGATCGATCCGGGTGGAATCGGACGAGCTGCGGCGCCTGGTTTCCAACCTGCTCGATCTGGCCCGGATACAAGCGGACGGCGTGACGCTGCACAAAGAATGGCATTCATTGAGCGAAATCGTGGGCAGCGCGCTTGCGCGGTCCGCCGCGACGTTGCCATCCCGAACGGTGTCCACCGATCTGCCGTCCGATCTTCCGCTCGTGGAGGCCGATGGGGTGCTGATAGAGCGGGTGCTGACCAACCTCCTGGACAACGCAGCCAAGTACACACCGTCGACGAGCATGATTGCGATACGCGGCGGATATGCCGACGGCACAGTATCCCTGTTCGTCGAAGACGACGGCCCTGGCCTGCCGCCGGGCGATCCAGACAGACTATTCGAGCCGTTCGCCCGCGGGCGCGAGGAATCCTCGATCGCGGGAGTAGGCCTGGGCCTGGCGCTGTGCCGCCGGATCGTCGAGGCGCACGGCGGCATCATCACTGCTGGACCCCGGCAGCCGCACGGCTCAACGTTCGAGATCCGCCTACCTTGTCCTGCCGCGCCGGCTTTCACCGATAGAGAGGATGAATGAACCAGTCAACGATATTGATCGTCGAGGACGAGTCGAACATCCGGAGGTTTGTCCGCATCGCCCTGGAAAAAGAAGGATTGGCCGTCCTGGAAGCGGAAAGCGGCTCGCGAGCGCGCATGGAAGCCGCAACGCGCAAGCCGGACTTGATCATCGTGGATTTGGGCCTGCCGGACGAAGACGGAAAAGACCTCATCCGCGAAGTCCGAGCCTGGAGCTCGTCGCCGATTCTAGTGCTGTCGGCCAGGGAACGCGAGGGAGAGAAGGTCGAGGCGCTTGACGCCGGCGCGGACGACTATCTGGTCAAGCCGTTCGGCGTTCCCGAACTCGTCGCGCGCATCCGCGCCCTCCTGCGCCGATCGCAGGCTCTGTCGGCCGCAGCCGGCTCGTCGTCCCGGGCATCGTTCGGCGATGTCGTCGTCGACCTCGCGAGCCACGAAGTGACGCGCGCCGGCCAGGCAGTCCACCTGACGCCGATACAGTTCCGGCTGCTGGCGGCGCTGATACGCGGACACGGCAAGGTTCTGACCCACCGGCATCTGCTTCTCGAAATCTGGGGCGCAGCCTATTCCGATCGCGCGCACTATCTTCGGGTCTATATGATGCAACTGCGGCAGAAGCTGGAGGAAGACGCATCGCAACCCAAATACCTGATCACGGAATTGCAGGTCGGCTACCGGCTGTCGGGCGTAACGATGAATTGATCGGCATCAGTTGCTTATTGACTTACCAGCGCAAGGGGGCCGATCAACCAAGCTCGAACGTTGTCACGCCGAATACTTTTTCCAGGGCGATATCCGGCGTCTGCCGGTTGTACATGCGCGCCGTGCCGAAAACCTCTCGCATGCCAAGACCGGCGGCAAGACGCATGGCGGCCGCATTGGGTTCCGGCACGTCAAGGTAGACCGGCCCACTGCCCCGGGCCTTTTCGGCCAACGCCAGCAGTAGCGAGCTTGCAATAGCCTCGTCATCGGCAAACAGCGGCCCCACCTTCCAGCCTTCGCGGCACGGACGGATGACGCCATAGCCGCGCAACGCCTGGCCCTCCTGCCAGGCCAAAGCCGCCGAGCCAGGTGACTGGAGCCAAGCGTCGAGAAACGCCTGGCGCGGCGCTGGAAACACAAGGCGATCGTAGCGCGCAATGTCGCTTGCGGCGATGTTGCCTATCGCAACGATATTAGGAGAGCACGCAGCCGCCAGGCCGGGCTCGGGCCCCTTCCAGGCATAGCGTATATTGCTGTAGGCCAGCTTGAACCCCGACTTGCGGTAGTTGTCCTGCTGCGCCTGCACGCCATCCAGGCCAACGTTGCGCGCGCCGAACTGTCGCAGGGCGCCGTTCCACAATTGCAAGCCATGGCCACGGCCCCGATACGGTTCAGCCACGATGTAAAAGCCCAGGAAGCCAAATCCGCTTCCATAGCGCACCACCGAGATGCAGCCTATAGGCTCGTCATCCAGCAAGCCCACCAGAAAACCGCCCGGGTCGGCCGCAAAAAAAGCCGCGGCATCGTGCAAGCCGGGATTCCAGCCCTCGGCCGCCGCGAGATCCACGGCGAAATCCAGCTCTTCCCGGCGCATCGTACGGATATGATATTTTCCTGCCATGGGTATCTCCTGGAGCCTCTACGCTAGTACCTAGGGTCTATCTCGACAGCGGCATCTTGGCGAACGCCAATCACGCGCTCATGCCGCCATCGACGACAAGCCGGCTTCCGGTGGTAAAACTGCTCATATCCGAGGCCAGGTACAACACCGAACGGGCGATTTCATCGGGTCGCGCGTGGCGTCCGAGCGGAATCATCTGGTTGAAGAACTGGGTGCCGTCGGCACCGATGGATGCACCCAACTCCTCTTCAATGCGTTTTTGAAAGCCGTTGTCCACGGGGCCCGGATGCACGGTGTTGACGCGGATGCGGCGCGGCGCCAGCTCTTTGGCCAGCGCCCGCATGAACCCGACCTGCGCATGCTTGACAGTGATGTACGCGTAGACGCCCGGATCACCGCGCAAGCCGGCCACGCTGGACGTGATGACGATGCTGCCTCCGTCGTTCATCACCCGCACGCCGTACTTGCACGTCAGCATCGCGCCCTTTACATGGGTGGCATACAACTGGTCAAAAGCGCTCTCGGGATAATCCGCGATGGAGGCGATGACGCCAAAGTTGCCGGCGTTGCTGAAAATCACATCGACCTTGCCCCATCGTTCGACCGTCTCGCGAAAGCAGGCCTCCACGTCCCGCGCATCGGACACATCAGCAACGGCGCCGGCGACATCCGGGCTGCCAAGCTCCGCCACGGCGTCCGCGAGGCGTTTTTCATCCCGGTCGACCAGCATGACGCGCGCGCCCTCGGCAAGGAACAGTCGGGCAGTCTCCAAACCGATGCTGCCGGCCCCGCCCGTCAACACGCAAATTTTTCCACTCAGCAATTTGTCCAAAACATGTCTCCTCAACCCATGCCTCGGCCTCGACAGGCATTTATGGCGCGCGACACCGGCATGCCGCGGCTGCCGGCAACGCATTCAACCCGTCTACGGGCGCCGTGACGAGTGCGCCCGCAAGGCCTCCGTCTGGCGTACCCGATACCCCACAGGAAGCAGGTTGACCCCGAAACGCCGCTCGACCGTGCCCCAGATGCCGCGCGGCAAAAACAACGCAAACGCAAGCGCCGTCGCCCCCAGGAAAATCAGGTACCACACACCGGTCGAGCCAAGAAAGTTCTCTACCAGAAAAAATATGATCGCGCCAATGATCGCGCCTTCGAAGGTGCCGATACCACCCACCAGCGCCATGAAAATCATGAAGGCCGACCATTGCACCGAAAAGAAGGAAGTAGGCTGAAACGTAATGGTGCTTGCCACCCACAACGCACCTGCAACCGCCGCGCCGAAGGCGGCCAGCACGTACAGGATCCGTTTGGTGCTCAGTACCTTCACTCCCACGGCTTCGGCCGCATCCATATCGTCGCGAATGGCCTGGATGGAAGCCCCGATTGGACTACGCAATAGCACGAACATGATGGCCAGAAGCGCAATCATGAAGCCTAGCGCCGACCAATAGGTCAATGCACGGTGCACCGGCGGCGAATAGGTCATGAGCTGTGCCAGCGACGTGCCGGTTTCACCATTGATGGTGGGATCGAACATGATGAGCAGCACAGTAAGCTCGGAGACCACCCAGGTCGCGATGGCAAACCGGCCTTCCGTCAGCTTCAGAATGATTGCCGAAATCGGAACGGACAATATGCCCACGCCCACCGCCCCCGCCAGGATGGCGAGATACGGGTTCAAGCCGAAACCCGCGAGGCGAATAACCAGATAGGCGCCGAGCCCGAAGAACCCTTGTTGCCCAATCGACACCATCCCCCCGTAACCGGCCAGGGCATTCCACATCACCGCGAGAATCACGTAAATGAAGAGCCTTGTCAGGCTGCTTACGGCATCCGCGCTCAGGAACATAGGCCCGAAGGCCAACACGACGAGCGCGAGGACGATGGCGCCCATCGCGATCACCGCGGTCTTGGTCCAGCGCTCGATGCGGAGGGCTCCGCTCTTGGAAACGGAACTCGACGTCATACCCATCGCGCCAACCTAGCCTTGATTTGTCCGAATGAAGGTTTTGACAACACCACCCGACCGATGACAATCAGCAAAAACACACCGTGACCGGCGATCAGGAAGCCTTGCGGGCTCAGCAAGGCGCCGAACGATTGTGCGACGCCCAGCACTATTCCTCCCAGCATCGTCTTCCACAGCGAATCGGCGCCGCCGATTTCCGCGGCCTCAAAGGCAAACAGCAGCACCGCCATGCCGGAGTAAGGTGTCACCCCGCCCCGCATGACGAGGAACATGCCGGCGATGCCGACAGTCCCGAGCGCTATCGCCGCGGCGATGGCATTGATCTTGCGCGCGCTGATTCCGACCAGGCCCACCGTAGCCCGATCCTCGGAGGTGGCCCTGATGGCTCGCCCCAACTGGGTCTTGGCCAGGAACAGGCTCAATCCGCCGAATAGCGCCACCGCCACGACGAAGATCAACACGGCCAGCTTACCGACGTAGAAGTCGGGTCCGATGGTCCAACTGCTGTAGGCCAGAGTACCGATGTAGGGTGCGAGTGAATGCGGACTGGCGCCGAAGTAAAGAAACAGCAGATTGTTGACGAGAATGGCAAAGCCGAACGTCGCGAGTATTGGAACCAGCAGCCCGAAGCGACTGCTCGGCTCGAGAACGCCTCGTTGGAATCCCCAGCCCAGAAGAGCCATGCACGGAATGACCCCGATGGCGGCAAGGAAGGGATTGATGCCCCAGTGATCCGCGAGCACCCAGAATGCAAAACTGGCGACGACCACCAGCGTCCCATGGGCCAGATTGATGATACGCATGACTGAATACATGAACGCGAGGCCGCACGCTACCAGCGCGTAATGGCCGCCAAGCAGTATCCCTTGCACCAGCGCGCCGATCCAGTTCATTGTTCGGTCACTCCCTCGGCACGCGTTTGGCGGATCCCGAAATACGCCTCGACGATCTGCTCCCGGCTGAGAGCGCCCACGGCATCCTCAAGCACGATCCGCCCCTCGAGCATGCAAATGACGCGAGTCGCCACGGACAGGGCACGATCCAGATCCTGCTCGACCAGCAGGATGGTCGTATCTGCGCCCACGAGGCGCCGGATCGATGTGTAAACATTTTCCACCGCCGCCGGAGACAGCCCCAGCGACACTTCATCGAGCAGCAGAATATCCGGATTGGTGATCAAGGCCCGTCCGATTGCCGCAGCCTGCTGCTCGCCTCCGGAGAGCGTCCCGGCTTTCTGCTTGAGATGCGGAACCAGATTGGGAAAAACGTCGAGCACCGCGTCGATGGCCCATGCGCCCTTGCGGCCTGCCGCGTTGGCGAGGGCGAGGTTCTCGTATACGGTCAAGTCCTTGAACAGATGGCGGCCCTCGGGTACCAGCGCAATACCTCTTTTGACCCGCTGGTGGTCGGGTACCGACGTCACATCGGCGCCATCCAGAACCACTCGGCCCGCGGCAGGCATGTGGGCGCCCGCGAGCGCGCGAAACAAGGTCGTCTTGCCAGCGCCATTGGCGCCCACGAACGCCACGACCTCTCTTCGGTCTATCTTGAAGCCCACGTTGCAAACTGCCTGCAGGAGCCCATGATGCACGTTCAATGCTTCGACCTCGAGCAGGCTCATTGCACGCTGCCTCCGAGTTACGCCGACGTGACCGTCGGATCGGCCATGACTTCATCGGGCTTTCCGTCGGCGATGATTTTTCCTTGATGGAGACAGACGAACCTGGCGGCAGCCTTCCGCAACAACGGCACCATGTGCTCGATCCAGACAATGGTAATGCCTCGGTCGCTCAGAGCGCGGATCATGGCCAGGAGTTCCATCGACTCGCCTTCGCTCAGGCCGCCTCCGATCTCGTCCAACAGCAATACTTTCGGCTCTGTCGCGAGCGTGCGGGACAGCTCCAGCCGTTTGCGATCGAGCAGCCCCAGCGCCTCTGCCCGGCGATTGGCCACCCCCAGCATGTCGGTATGAGTGAGGGCGTCAATGGCACGTTGGTACGCCTCGTCGCGGCTCGAGCCATGCGTATTCACGGCCGCAACGAATACGTTTTCAAACACGGTCATGCCGTTGAATGGGCGGGGAATCTGGTGGGTTCTGACCAACCCGTGGCGGCACCGTTGGGCCATCGACTGGTGAGTCACATCCACGCCTTCGAAAAGCACTGCGCCCGCAACCGGGCGCAGTGCTCCGACCAATGCGCCAAAAAGCGTCGTTTTCCCCGCCCCGTTGGGGCCGATGATGCCGACCAACTCGCCGGTTCGAACTTCAAGGCTGACGCCATTCAGTACGCGCGACGCCCCGAAGCTGACGCTGACATCGCAAGCCGCCAGCGCCGGCCCCCGTGCCGGGCGCGCGGAAACCCCGATCTCGTCGCTATCCGGACGGCTGCTGCGGTCATAGGTTGTAGGGGACAGGCTTGCGTTGAATCGGGACATTCGGATCTTCCGCGTTGCTGACGACAACCCAATCCATTGGGAACTTTGATCCCGGCGGAGTCTTCACCCACTGCGCCCCGATCATGGGCGTGGTGGCGGTATTCGGGTAGGGGCCTTTCTTGAAGCTCACCCTGCCCAAGGTCGTGATCATGTCGATTGCGGGGATCACGTCGCGAATCGCGGCGCGGTTCGTGGGATTCTTCGAGGCCTTGAGGGCCTCGACCCCGACCTCGAACAGCGCCAGTGTTGCACCTTGCTGCTCCGCCCATATCTCGTTCTCGGCCTTTTCGTAGCCGTCGGCCAACTCTTGGGAGGTTCCGCCGGTCAAGGGCGACTTGTAGGGAAACCCCGGCGCCCAGAACGTTGCAGCCGAAACGTTGTACCCCAGGGGGCCAAGCGCCGCGACCTGACCGGCAAAACTGCCTGACTTGGTGAACTGGGCGATTTTCAGATCCTGCAGGAAATGCAACTGTGCAGCTTGCCGCCAGAACGCCTGGAGGTCGCTCGGCAGCCCAACCTCATTGAAAATCTCGCAATGCTCACGTCTGAACAAGGCAATCTGCGATGAAAAATCCGTGGTGCCGTCCGCATATGCGCCGGGGTCGATGACCTTGTAGCCGTTTTTCTCCAGGATCGGTGCAAGGTGCTCGCGAAACCCGTTGCCGTCTGCGTCATTGGGGTACATCACCGCGACTTTCTTGTTGGTCTGTATCAGGGGCCATTGCGCCAGGTAGGCATTCACGAATTGCGCGACGCCGAAACTGAAATCGAACGCCCACTTGAAGTGCCCTTGCTTGCCTCCGCGCCCGAAATAGAATGACTCCAGCGGGCAGTCCGTGGCTATGCTCGGTACACCTTCCGCCTCGCACGCATCCGATACGGGGTTGACCGTCTCCGGCGTCGATGTTGTGAGCATCAGATGGATGTGGTCTTTGTTGATGAGTTCCCGGGCGAGCTGGCTGGCACGCGCCGGGCTCGACTGGCCGTCCCGATCGAGGATCTTGACCGTATACGTCTCGCCCCCGATGGTGACTCCGTTGGCCAAGGCCTTGCGAATCAGCGGCAGCATGTACGTATCGGACTTGTTGAATGCGCCGAGATTGCCCGAACGCGGACTGATGTAGCCAATACGGATTTCCTTGGCTGGGTCGGGGGCGGCAAAGGCCCGGTGGCTGCGGCCCAGCAGTACTGCGGCGCCTGCGACGGCCGTGGCGCCCACGATGAGTGTTCTACGGCGCGACATGGACTCAGGCAAGTTCTCGTCATGGCTTGACTCCGGATTTTCGGTCAAGTCATCCGGCGACTTTTTTATAATTTCTGCCTGATCACCATGTGTTCTTTTACCATCTTTCATTGTGAAACCCTCCTTATCGCTGATTACACAGAACCCGTGCACCAGCGTGTCTGGGGCGGGTTACCCTATGCCTACTGCAAACTCGGTGAGCTGCATGAATTGTAATCCCAATCGACCAAGGTTTACTAAAATTTTCCAGCCTCTTGTAACACTCGCCCAAAAGCGCACAACGTGCATCCCCTTTCACATGCCCCACGTCAATCCCAGGAAATACGGCCTGGAATATCATTTGATACTGGGAGAGCCTGGATGCAGGAGGTAACGAAACCCAAATTCTGGGTGCCGCCCAAATTAGAGAATCTCACCAGAATTCGCAAACCCAAAGCCGAGAGGGCGGCGAGCTTCGCCCCCCTCTCGTGAGCCTGCGCGAAAATGAGGCCTTCTTCGATATCGGCGTTCATTACGAGAACCGTGAATAGTTGACGCAGAGCCAGGTTATCGCCGGCACGTGCCGCTTCGTAGACCTTGGAAGATCTGACTGGGTTCTTCTTCGTCCATTCTCCAAAAGCAGTACTAGGGGTGCCTGCAGCCAGATCGTTGCCGCCCGCATCAAGCAGGCGCGTGATGAAGTGGTGTCACATAAAAGCCTCATTATTATTCAATTGCCAGAAAACCATACCCAATTGATTTACACCTGTTTCCACTGATTAAAACTAACTAAATCATGTTTAATACCATGATGCATTAAGCAGCGTCCGCGATCAGATTCATCGTCAAACGCACCATCAAATCCTTGGATTTCGGGTCACTTTCAGCGATTAGCAGGGTCAATGCTGTTAGCCTTTGCTCGTTCAAGCTGTAGCCTAGGGTCAGATGTTCGCGCAACACACGCGTGGCCCACTGACGAAAGCGCGTAGCTCGGTTGGAATTGACGCGATAGCCAACGGAAATAACGGCGTCCAGGTTGTAGTGTTTGAGCCGGCGCTTGACCTGCCGCTTTCCCTCCTGGCGAACTACCGAGAAATCCTCGGTAGTTGCTGATTCGACCAACTCAGCCGTCCTATAAATATTCTTTAAGTGCAGGCCGATGTTATCTGTCGATGTATCGAAAACGTCAGCCATCTGTGCCTGCGTCAACCAAACACTTTCAGCGTTCAATTAAACCTGCACAGCCAGCCGCTCATTTTCAAAGATGACGATCGAATTCATACCTTAGCCTTGGTCGAAGTAACCCCTGCAGGTTCGCACGAAAAATAATCAGATACGAAGAACACTGTCATGATATCGAAACATGCTCTCATGACATATTCCTGCATGCCATGAAAAATGCCATTGATAATGCAACACGCATCATCAATGGCATTTAATTTTATTCAATAAAATCAATAATTTATAAAATCGTCCTCACTCCCACTCGATCGTCGCAGGCGGTTTGCTCGATACGTCGTAGGTAACGCGGTTGATGCCGCGCACTTCGTTGATGATGCGCGACGAGACCTTCTTAAGCAGCGAATAAGGCAATTCGGCCCAGTCGGCAGTCATGAAGTCGGAGGTTTGCACGGCGCGCAGGGCCACGACGTAGTCGTAGGTGCGGCCGTCGCCCATGACGCCCACCGACTTGACCGGCAGGAAGACGGCAAAGGCCTGAGAGGTCAGGTCGTACCAGTTCTTGCCGCTGACGGGGTCCTCGGTCTTGCGCAGCTCTTCGATGAAGATGGCGTCGGCGCGGCGCAGCAGGTCGGCGTATTCCTTC
>JBEBXF010000013.1:0-21164 GCA_040391725.1 Eoetvoesiella caeni
ATGAGATCGGAGTAGTCTTCTTTTGCCTTGCGCGCGAGGCAATGCTCGATATAGTTCTGCAACTGGCTGATGGACGGAGGGAACTTCTGCTCGTCGTCGTCCGGCAGCCGCATGCGCGCAATCTCGGTCATGCCATGGAAAGTCCAGCCCTCTTTCCAGCGCAGGCTGGTATCGAGCACACTGTCGATCACTCCCAGGCGATCGAGTATCTCCATCGTGCGCCGGGTAAAGGCGCTGGCCCGGCTGCCGGTGCAAACCGTGGCGTCCGCCTCGAGCACGACCGAGGGAATGCCCTGCACCGCGAGAGCCAACGCCAGAGCCAAGCCCGTGGGCCCTCCGCCTGCGATGACTACGCGGCGGCGCTTGCCGTCCGCGCCGTCCACCAGCGGCGGCAGCTCGGGCTCATGGTGGTCGTAGGGAAAATAGTCTGAAAAAACGATATCCATCGGTAACTCTCTGCTGGTGCTGAAAACCGCCTGATTCCTTGCCGAAGCAGCTCGGCGCGGAATCAGGCACTACGGCGCAGCCGGCTGCGCTTAACGCGGCGCGCCAGTGACAATCGCGCCTTGGGGCACAAGAACACCGTTCTTGACGACGACGATCTGCATCTGCGTGATCGGGTAGCCGCCCGTCGAGGCGTTGTTGAAATGCACGCCTGGCAGCAGGAAGTCGTTCTCCTGATTATCCACCTTGCGCAAGACCGCCATCAACTCATCACGCGTCGGAACCTTCATCTGCTCCAGAGCTTTCACAAAAGCCTGCGTCAGCGCTACACCCATAGGCTGGGCGGTCGGGTCGAAACCCGCGCCGTAGTACTTGTTCATCGCGGCAAGGTAGGTCTTGACGCCCTCGTCGTTCTTGAATCGCTCCGCCGAGGGATCCTTCAGGTACATGGCGCTGACGACTCCCTCGATGACATCCTGCGGCAGGCGCTTGAGCAGGCCGGACGAAGCCGTGGTGGCCTCCACGATCGTGAGCGGCTTCCAGCCGATGTCGCTGGCCTTTTGCAGGGCCTGGGCCGCCGCGCGTCCAATCGCGAAATCCAGAAAGGTGTCCGCTCCGCTGTTGGCCAGCTTGACGATCTGGGAGTCCACGGTGGCATCGGTGCGCTCGAAGCTTTCCGCCGCCACGACGGTCGCGCCGCTGCCCGCCAGTGCTTTCTTGATGCCGGCCAGGCCGTCCTTGCCGTATTCGTCGGCGCCATACAGCACGGCAACCTTGGCGTTCGGCTTCACCTTCTTGATGTAGTCGCCATAGATAGCCGTCTGCGTGGCAGGCACTGGCGGAAAACCGATGGTCCATGGATACTTCTTGGGCTGGCCCCAGTCCGGGGCCGCGCTCAGCAGATACACATGAGGAATATGCTTGCCGTTCATGTAGTCGACAATCGCCTTGTTCTCGTTCGTGCCGAAAACGCCGACGAGCGCGAAGACCTTGTCCTTCTCGACCAGCTCACGCGCCGAGGATACGGCCCGTGCCGGCATGCCGCCGGAATCGAGCAGGCGCACCTCGAGCTTGCGTGTCTTGCCGTCCCCCATCCGAACGCCGCCCTGATCGTTCAGGTACTTGGCATAAGCTTCGATCTGCCGGTTGTAGATGGACAGCGGCGCGGCCGGGCCTGAAAGAGGCCCTATGGTGCCTATCGTAACCGTATCATTGGTAATTCCAGGAGAAGCCGACTGCGCCTGGATATTGGAACTCAACACTGCCAGGCCGAAACCCACGGCCAACCATCTGAGACTTCGCATCACATGCTCTCCCTGTTTTAGGGGCCGTTGCGCTTACCCGCGCTGGCGGCCCATTGATATCCCCGGACGACACGCCGCGGCAGTCCGGCCATTCCCTCGGGGAGCAGAAGAATGAACAGGATGACGGCTGCGGCAAAACACAAACCCGACAAGGCCGGAGCAATACTGCCGGCGTACAGCGGTACGACCACGATGAACAAGCTGCCTATCAACGCCCCCCACTCGGATTTCTTGCCTCCGACAACCAGGGCGATAATCAGGAACGCGGCAAGGTCGATGGTGAAGTTCTCGGGCGCGACGAATCCCACGGAGACGGTGAAGGCGCTGCCGCCCAGGCCCGCCAGCAAGGTGCTGTAGCCGAATGCGGCCACCTTGAAGTACGCCGCATTGATGCCGAGCGACACGGCGACCAGTTCGTTGTCGCGCACGGCCTCCAACGCGCGGCCGATACGGCTGACGCGCAGCGCCCTGGTCATGACGAACGCCAGCACCGTCACGGCCAAAGCCACGAAATACGCCATTTGCGTCGAATCCATTCCCAGCCAAGCCGGCGGATCCGGCAGAAAAACCGACATGCCGCTGGCGCCCTTGGTCAGGCCTTCGAAATGCTTGATCACCTGCGGCACGGCAACCGCGATGGATAAGGTCAGCACCGCCAGAAAATGGCCGCGAAGACGCAAGCCCGGTATGCCGAACAGCACACCGCCCGCAAACGAAATGGCCGCCGCGACGGGAAAGGTCGCCCAGAAAGGCCAGCCGTACGTCTGCACCAATATGGCGGTCGTGTAGGCGCCCACCGCGAAGAAAGCGCCATTGCCAAGCGCAAGCTGCCCGGTCAGCCCCGTGATGATGACCAGGCCCAGAACAGCGGGAGCGTACGTCAGCACGGCCGCAAGCTGGAATGTCATGAACGACGACAACGTAAAGGGGGCGGCGATGGCCAGCGCCAAAATAGCCAGGACGGGTATCGCGCGCAAGCTTCTTCCTGCCATGATCAAACCCTCGCCCGCTGGACTTTGCCGAACAAACCCTGGGGCCGCAGCGTCAAAACGATGATGATGAGCACCAATGGAACCACGATGCGCAGATCCGAACCCACCAGATAGCTGCCTGAAAGGCTCTCGACGATGCCGATGACGATTCCCGCCACGACGGCGCCCAGCGCGCTGTCCAGGCCGCCCATGGTAGCCGCCGCAATGGCGAAGATAATGACCCCCTGCATGATATTGGGGTCCAGGAACAAACGCGGCGTGACCAGCACCGCGGCCAGGCAGCCCAGGCCGCCCGCCAGGCCCCAGCCTATGCTCAGCATCACTCCGGGAGGAATGCCCAGCAAACGGCAGGACTCGGCATTCGACACCGCGGCGCGCATCTTCAGGCCCAGCGGAGTATAGGAGAACAGGATATGCAAAAGCGCGCAAATGACGAGCAGGATCGCCAAGGTTCCTATCATCTGATAGCTGAAGACCATCCCGCCGACCCGGAGCAGGCCCTCGGGAAACAACGACGGCACCCTCTGCACCTGGTAGGACCAGATCAAGCCCGCCGCGCTATTCAGGCCCAGGAACAGCCCAAGCATCAATACGACGGCCACCAAGGGCTGGCGGGCCGCCTCGCTTCGGAACAGGGTGCGTTCTATCAGCATGCCGCCTGCGCACGACGCCGCGATACCGGCCAGGGCCGCCACCTGGATCGACAATCCCAACTGATAGAACGTGAATGTGATGTACGCCGAAAACATGGCGATCTCACCCTGCGCGAAATTGACCAGCCCGGTGGAGCGATGCACCAGCACCAGCGCCAGGGCCAGCGCGGCATAGATCGCCCCGTTTTCCACGCCGTCAACGACCAATTGGAGAAACTCGTTCATGTTCTACATTCCCAAATAGATGCGTCGAATTTCATCATCGTTGACGATGGACGAAGCCGATCCGGAAGTCATGATGCTGCCGGCCTCCAGCACATAGGCGAACTCGGCGATGCTCAGCGACAAGGCCGCGTTCTGCTCTACGATGAGCATGGTCAGCGCGCGCTCCTGGCGCAGGCGATTCAGCGCGCCGAATATCTCAGCCGTCAATTGAGGCGACAAGCCCAACGAAGGCTCGTCCAGCAGCAGCAATTTCGGCGAGGCCATCAAGGCCCTGCCGATGGCGAGCATCTGCTGCTCTCCCCCCGATAGATTGCCCGCGACCTGCGCCTGCCGTTCCCTCAAGCGCGGGAACAGCTCCAGCACCATTTCCTGATTGCGGCGGCGCTCGTTCTTGTCACGCAGCAAGACACCGCCGACCGCCAGGTTGTCGGCCACGGTCAGATCGCGGAAGGTTCCGCGCCCCTGCGGCACATGCCCGATACCCGCGCGCGCGATCCGCTCCGCCGTCCAGGTGGAAATGTCGTCGCCACCGTAAACGATGCGTCCACGGCGCCAGGTCAGGCCGGAAATCGCCCGCAGCACGGTCGTCTTGCCGGCTCCGTTCACACCCAGCAGAACACTCGCCTTGCCGGGCGCAACCTCGATGCCGACATCCCTCAGTATCGTTATCGGCCCATAGCCGCCATACAACCCGGTCACTTTCAGTCCGGTCATGTCGCCGCTCCCAGATAGACGGCGATGACGTTATCATCGGCCTGCACCTCTTGCGGCGTCCCGTCGGCAATAATCGCCCCTTGGCTCAGCACGACGACATGCGTGCAGATCTCCATTACCATGCGCATGTGGTGCTCGACGATGAGCAGCGTCAAGCCGCGCTCCCGGCGCAGGCGCCGCAACGTCCCGCCCAGCTCCTCGACCTCGCCGTGGCTAAGTCCGCCCGCGGGTTCATCCAGCATCAGAAGCCGCGGCGACGACATGAGCGCCCGCGCGATCTCGACGCGCTTGAGCGTGCCATAGGGCAGGTCGCCGGTTCGGCGCAACGCGATATCCTGCAAGCCGATTTCCTCCAGGTGCCGCAGTGCCTTTTCGCGCAGCGAACTTTCTTCGCGGCGCGCCCAAGGCAGCCTCGCCGCCGTCGCCAGGAAACCCGCCCTGGAGCCGAAATGGCCGCCCAGTTGCACGTTCTGCAGCACGCTCATGTCCGGATACAGCCCGACGTTCTGGAAAGTGCGGCTGATGCCCGTACCGATGATTCGATGCGGAGCCAGCGTGTCGATACGCTGGCCGAGGAATTCGATTTGACCGGCATGTATGGGCACAAGGCCGCTGACGGTATTGAACAACGTGGTCTTGCCCGCGCCATTGGGACCGATCAGGCCGCATATTTCGTCGGCCTCGACCTTGAAGCTGGCATTTTTCAGGGCCTGTATGCCGCCGAAGCTGACGTCCACGCCTGAAACCTGCAATAAGGCGGCGCCGCGCGCCTGCCGTCCGGACGCCTGATCCCGCGCGCTCATCGTGGCGTCAACCTTTCGGGGGCATGCCACACGAATACCATCATAGCCATCGGCTTCCTTTCTTTCATCGCTCAAGACCGCGAGCGCGCCGCATCAGCGCACACGACTGTCTCGAACCCGGGTTCATCGCGCAACAGCCCTCTTCGACGCAGAAAGGCGTTCATCGACGCAAAGTCGGCGGGCGTGATCGCCGTGCTGTACCAGGGCAGATCCCGCTCGATCAAGCCCTGTATCAAGCCTGCCTCTTCGCTCGGGAACAGCCTCGCTCCGATTTCTCGCGCGAGCCCCGCATCGCGCCTGAGCTCGGCATGCGCCCGGCCAACCGCCGAAGCGACCATCCCGGCCAGCTCCGGCTCAGCGAGCACACGGCTCTCGCTCGCCGCCATGGAGGGAAATGTGAAGCCGGCGCAGCCGGCCGGATCATCGCGGCGCGCATCGAGCACGACATTGCCCACCCCATGGCGCACGGCCAGCTCCGCCGCCATGCCATTCGCCCAGAAACCGTCGATCAAGCCTTTTTCCAAGGCTCGAAAGGCCGACAGGCCGAAATTCGACCCCGCCTCCGGCTGCTTGGGAATCGGGCCGATGTCGATCCCATCGCGCTCCGGATCCAGGCCGGCCTGCTCCAGCGCGCCTCGCAGCCCAAGATCCACCCAAGGCGCGGCGCCGATGCGCAGGCCTTTCAGGCCGGACAAATCGCCCCGCTCGATGCCCAGGTCGCTGCGCACGACCAAAAACCAATACATGCCACGCGATTGCGCGCACAACAGCCGCACACCCTTCCATTGGTCAAAGGCGCTGACGGCCGCATGCGCGGAGGCCGCGACAATATCGACCTCGCCCGAGCGCAGGGCCTCATAGGCGCGATTGGGGGGAAAGACCAGCACTATCTCCGCCTTGACGCCCAGAGCCTCGAAGCAGCCCAGCTCAACGGCCGCCAGCGCGGGAAAATACGAGTTCGAAACCAGATCGGGAACGGCAATTTTCATTGTTCCGCCTCCTTGACATCGCGCCGCGGCCCGTTCAACACCGCGAGCGCCGCATCGACCACCCCTTGATAACCCGTGCACCGGCACAGATTGCCCGCCAGCTTTCTACGCAAAGCCGGCTCGTCGATCGGCCTGCCTTGCAATTCGCGCCGCAGTTCCACCAGCGTCATGAGTATTCCCGGCGTGCAATAACCGCATTGCAAGCCGAAATGCTCCGACATCGCGGCCTGCAAAGGATCCAGCGTGCCATCCACGGCGGCCAGCCCTTCTATGGTCGTTATGCTGCAGCCATCCGCCTGGACGGCCAGCATCAGGCAGGAACGCACGCTGACACCGTCCACGAGCACGGTACAGGCGCCGCAAACACCATGCTCGCAACCCACGTGAGTGCCCGTCAAGCCGATTCGATGCCGCAGCGTATCGGCCAGGTTCCAACGCGGCTCCACCGAACAGTCATACTTGACGCCATTCACGTCGACGTTGATGGCGATAGGATCAGTCATGACGCAACTCCAATGCGCGGCCCAGGGCCCGTCTCGCGGCGCGGCGGGTCAGCACCGCGGCCAGGTGCTGCTTGTATTCGGCGGGAATGGTAAGGTCTTCGTCCGCGTCCAGCGAACCGGCGAGCTGCGCCAACTCGTCGGCTATGTCCAGGCTCGCCGGGCGCCCCAGCCAGGCTCCGAGCTCAAGGCAGACCGGCTCCGGCCCCATGCCTCCGACCGCCGCCTCGGCCCGGGTCACTTCGCCGGATCGCCCAAGCTCGAACAGCGCCGCAACCGATACCACGGACAGGCTTTCGCCTCGCCGGGTCACTTCTTCGAAAGCCGCGCCATGGCGCGGCCCCATGACGGGAAACTCGATGCGGACCAACAGCTCTCCCGGGCGAAGCCTGTTGCACAGGTAGCCATCGTTGAACTCGCGCACCGGCATGCTGCGCTCGCCTTCGCCGCCCTCGAAAACGACATCCGCACCCAGCGCATAGGCGGCCACAATCAGCTCGGCGGTGGGATCCATATGCGCGATGCTGCCGCCCACCGTGCCGCGATTGCGCGTCTGCTGGAAGCCGACATGCTTCAACGCCTCGATGAGCAGCGGGCAGTGTTCGGCGACGAGCGGCGAGCTCTCGGCTTCGCGCTGGCGCGTCATGGCGCCTATGACGAGTTTGCCGTCATGCAACGCGATGCCGGCCAGCCCCTCGACCCTGTTCAGGTCGATCAGGTGGTCGGGTGCGGCAATGCGCAGATTGAGCATGGGCACGAGCGATTGCCCGCCGGCAATCATGCGCGCATTGTCCAGGCTTCCCAGCAAGCCGATCAGCTCCGAACGCGTGCGCGGGGCGTGGTAGGAAAAAGGAGCCGCCTTCATGCGGCCTCGCAAGCGGCGCGCACCAGCCCGCTCAGGCGTATCGATGTAACGGGCAAATCCCGAATCACCACGCCGTACGGATGCAGCGCATCTTCGACCGCGGAGGCCATGACCGCCATCGCGCCGATGGTGCCGCCCTCGCCTACGCCCTTGACGCCGAGCGGGTTGAGGGGTGTAGGTGATTCCATATGATGAACCTCTATGCGCGGCGTGACCTCCGCGGTGCTCAGGAAATAATCGGCATACGTGCATGTCAAGGGCTGCCCCTCGCTGTCGTAGCGCATCCATTCGTACAGGGCGCTGCTGATGCCATGAACCACGCCGCCGATAACCTGCCCATCGACCATTCCCGGATGAATCGCCCGCCCGCAGTCATGCACCGCGATATAGCGCAGGACAGTCACCACGCCCGTCTCCGGGTCGACCTCGACTTCGGCGATGTGCGTGCCATTGCTGTACGCCAGCGCCGAAGGCTGGAAGTCGACCGAAGCTTCGAGCCCCGGCTCCACCCCCTCGGGAAGCGAGAAGCCCGGACTGCCGGCCAGCGCCTCGGCGATACGCGTCACCGCGCAGCGGCGATCAGGATTCTCAGCCGCGAACACGACGCCGTCCTTCAATTGCAGCGTTTCGGGAGCGGCATCCAGCCAGATGGCCGCCACGCGCATGATCTTGTCCCGCACCTGGCGGGCCGCCAGGTATACGGCGTTGCCTGCCGTCACCGCCTGCCGGCTCGCAAAAGCGCCCAGTCCGTTCGGGATGGCATCGGTATCGCCGGCGCGGACACGGATTTGCTCGGGCCGCAGACCGAGCTCGGCGGCCGCCAGCTGCGCCAGCATGGTGACCGTGCCCTGCCCCTGCCCGCAGGCTCCGGTGGCGACGACGACGTTGCCCGACGGGCCTATGCTGACCGAAGCGCTTTCGAACGGCCCCCGGCCCGAGCCTTCGATGTAGTTGGCAAGCCCCATGCCTATGCAGCGCCCCTCCCGGGCGGCAGCCTCGCGCCGCGACTCGAACCCGGGCCAGTCGGCCAGCTCCAGCGCCAAGCGCTGCGACTCGACGTAATCCCCGCTGTCGTAGGTCATCTCGCCGCCATCCCGCGTGAACAGCCCGGTGCGATAGGGCAATTGTTCCGGCCGGATCAGGTTGCGCCGCCGGATTTCGTCGCGGCCCAGGCCCAGCTCGGCCGCCAGGCGATCCAGCAGGCGCTCCATCACAAATGTGCCTTGAGGCCGGCCAGCCCCGCGCGTCGGTGTCGCCGGAACCATATTCGTCAGGCACAGCGAAATATCCAGGCTATACGCGGGCAAAACATAGGGACCGATCAGGTTGGTCGCCGAATTGTAGGGCAGCGCGGCACCGTAGGGCGTGTACGCGCCATGATCCTGGATCAGGCTGCCGCGTATGCCCAGCAGCTTTCCCCGCTCGTCGACCGCGACTTCGATGTTCCAGTATTGATCGCGCTCTTGCACCGTCGCCGTGAAATTCTCGAAGCGGTCTTCCGCCCACTTCACGGGGCGCCCCGCAAGCATGGACGCCGCGGCGACCGCCAGTTCTTCGGGATGGAAAACGAACTTGGGACCGAAACCGCCACCGACGTCCGGCGCGATGACCCGCACCTGGTCTTCGCTCAACCCCAGGGAAAGGCACAATATGCGTTTGGCCCGGTGCGGCATCTGCGTGCTGTCCCAAACCGTCAGGTGTTCCGAGGCCGCATCCCAGCTCGCGACCACGCCACGCGGTTCGATGGAATGGCCGCCGCCCTTGTGCACCCGGAACTGCTCGGCCACCACATGCGCAGCCTTTGCGAAAGCGGCGTCGACATCACCATAGGCGGCTGTCGTCTGCGCCACCAGGTTGCTCGGGCAATCCAGCCGCGCGAGAGGCGCTCCGTCCTGCAGCCCCGCGCGCGGATCAACCACCACCGGCAACGGCTCGATATCCACAAAGATCAACGCGGCGGCATCTTCGGCGATATGTCGGCTGTCAGCCAGGACAAGAGCGATAGGCTCGCCCACGTGGCAGATTTCCTCGTGGCTCAGGACGTAGGGATCGACATCGAAACGTATTGCCTTGGACGCCATCGCCACCGGGATGCGGTCATGGCTCAGCAGAGCGCGCAAGTCTTTATAAAGGTACACCGCGTGCACCCCCGGCAACGCCAAAGCCTGCGCCGCATCCACCTCGAGAATACGGCCATGCGCCATGGGACTGCGCAGGAAGACGGCGTTCAACTGCCTGTCCAGCTTGATGTCGTCGATGTAACGGCCTTTGCCGCGAATCAGCGCAGCATGTTCCAGCCTGGCGGACGATTGGCCGAGTCCTGCAACGAGAATCCGGGGTGTATCATGGCAAGACTGGGGCACGCTCATTGTTATCCTCAGTAGCATCTCTACACTGGCATGCTATATGTTAGCCATTAACATGTCAACGAATGGAAATCAGTGTTTTCGCCTATGAGCAAGCGCCGCAAACTCTGATAATGCAATCAGGTCGGCAACGCGCGACTCACGTCGAGCATCTCGGAAATACGGGTCACCTTGCGGCGCACCGCGGCAGTCGGGGCGTTGGCCCGCTCAAAGGTTTCTATCCGCTTCCACCCCGGAAAATCCACCGGCGACAAGCTCCTTGCCCGCACCAGCCGCTCCAGCCCTGCGCGGCCAGCGAGCCTCCCCGGCTCGACTTCTTGCTGGATGCGCTGCGCCACGCTTTCGCCGTCGGCGCGATTGGTGCCGATCTTGCCGGAGGGGCCGCGCCGCAGCCAGCCAACGACATACAAGCCTGAATCGATGCGGCCCTCGTCGTTCCGGAGGCAGTTGCCCGCGGTGGACAATTCGACGCCGTTCAGCGCGCAAGCGCGGTATCCGATCGCGGAAATCACCGTCGAGCAAGGTATGTCGAGCATCTCGCCGGTGCCCGCGGAACCACCGTCCGAAACGGCCACCCGCTCGAACCTGACCCCCTCCACGCAATCATTGCCCAGTATGGCATGCGGCCGCAAATAGAATCGAAAATGGATGCGGCGCGAACGGCCGGCCGGGTCCGACTGGGCATAAGCCCGAAAACACTCCAGGTTTCTCGTCTTGATGCGCTTGTCCTTCATCGACAATCCATCATCGAGCCGGGCCGGGATATCCTCGGCGTCCACCACGGCGACCGCCTGCTCGAGGCGGCCCAGTTCGGTCAGTTCGTCCGTCGTGAACTTGGCCTGCGCCGGTCCGCGCCGGCCTACGATGTGGACGTCCCCGGGCGCCGCCCGCCCGATCTGCTCCAACGCATAAGGAGCAATGTCGCTATGCTCGAGTTCGGCCTGCGACTTTGACAGTAGGCGCGCAATATCGATGGCCACATTGCCGTTGCCGATCACGATGGCGCCGGGCTTCCCCAGCCTGGGCCGCAGATCGGCCTGATCAGGATGGCCGTTGTACCAGCCGACAAAACGCGCCGCACCATACACGCCCGGCAAGGCTTCACCGGGAATGCCCAGCTCCGCGTCGTGCGGCACGCCGTACGCCAGCACGACCGCGTCATAGCATTCACGCAGCTCGGCCAGCGTAATGTCCTTGCCGATCTCGATATTGCCCACGAAGTCGATCTGCGGCAACAGCGCAATGCTCTCGAACAACTCCTGGATCTTCTTGGTCTCTTGATGATCCGGCGCAACGCCGTAGCGAATCAGGCCGAAGGGCGTCGGAAGACGATCGATGATATCGATGCGCGCATCCGGCGCCAGATCGGCCAAAGCCTGCGCGGTATAGAAGCCCGCCGGACCTGCGCCGACAATGGCCACCGACAGCGATGCAAATGGTTTGCTCATGAATAAGCCTCGTTATGCGGCCTTGCCGGGTTCGTTCAGATCGGAATCGGACAGCGCTCGCACTGCACATGCAGGCGCTTGGTCTGGGCAATGAACTCCGCCGCCCTGGCAACGGTCACGTCCAGAACACGTTTGCCGGTTTCGGCACTGGCCCTGGACGGATCGGAATAAGAGCCATGGCCGCTGGTCTTTGCATAGAACTCGTCCGCCGTAGCCTGAACGAAGGCGATGTTCTGGTCGAATGGCGGATCCATCGGAAAGGTGGAGGCGAAGGCGGGCAGCGGACGGTCGGGCAGCGGCAGGATCTCGCCGGGCTTTACCAGCTCGGGATGCGCATGCAGCATGAACGAGGTTTCCACATTGCCCGCGTGATGCGACCCATCGCGGCCATTCCCCGAGACTTCGCAAACTTCCTTGCGCGCAATAAGGTGCGTGTCGATGATGGCCGCGAAAGCGCCTGTCTTGTAGCGCAGCTTGGCCATGGCGATCTGCATCGGCGGCAGATTGGCGACACGATTGCCGTTCACGAAGACGATCTTGCGAAAGCCGTGCGATATCAGGCTCTCGCCGATGTCCAATGCCACATTGGTCAGGGTTTCGGGCCTCAGGGTGATGCCGCCCGGATACGCAAGGTGATGCGGCGACCAGCCGAAATGCATGGGTGGCGCAACCAGAACGCCCTCCCGCCTGGCCACCGCTTCCGAGACATCGGCGGCCCATGCGGTATCGACCATCAATGGGGTATGCCGGCCATGCTGCTCGGTCGCTCCGATGGGCACCATGACCAGGTCGTCATGTTCCAGATAAGCCGCGATGTCGGGCCAGGTAAGCTCGTGCAGCCAGACGCTGTCGGTCATGATCGCTTCTCCTAAAACTATTATCGGCGGGCCGGCGAGGGGTCGAACTCCGTATGGAGCTTGTCCTCGGCATCGATCCAGTCATCCGCATCCTCCGGCACGGCGCCCTGCTTGCCGATACGCGGCCATAACGCGGCATACTTGTTGTTGAACTCCACCCAGAACCCCGCCCCCGGCGCGGTATCCCTCACGATGGCCCCGGCCGGGCATTCAGGCTCGCAGGCGCCGCAATCTATACAGGCCTCGGTTCTGATCACCAGCATGTTCGCGCCCTCGTGAAAACAGGATGCCGGGCAAGACTGCAGACAGTCCTGGAACTTGCACCGCACGCATTTATCCGTCACTACAAAAGCCATGTCCGCACCTCTTTGGTTGAAATTGTCCTGAAGACGGCCTCCGAAGCGTCCGGCGCTACCGCGGCAACGCCGCGCCGAGATGCTCCCTGGAAGGGGCGATATCGGTCACCAAATCGCGTATCACCGTCTTGTCCTCCAGCGGAGCCACCATTGCGCCACGCTCCGTCAACCGCGCGGCGCAAGCGTAGACCACCTCGCCATCCACCATGACCGAGCATTCTTTGCAGGCATTGGCATTGATGCAGCTATGGCGGAACACCAGAGACGGATCGGTATTCGCCCTTATCCAGAGCAGGGCGTCGAGCACCGACATCCCTTCGGTATAGGGAACCTCGTACGCGGCGATCCACTGTTCGCCTTCGCATGCGCCGCGGGCTACCTCGAGTTTGATCATCTGCGACATATCAAGCGGCCTCATTTATTTTTTGCGGAACGGAATGTTTCACCAAGGGCATCCATGCATGCGTCAAGCCATCGCCCTCCAGGCGAACCACCTGGTTTTTCTCGAAGCCGGTTTCGGTGTCGGCGTAATCCAGGCGCTGGTGCGCCCCGCGGCTTTCACGGCGATTGAGCGCCGCCAACGCAATGGCCTCGGCCACCAGCAAAGAGCCACGAAGCTCGAACCAGTCTTCGACGACGGCGTTATAGGCGCTGCCGCCCGTGACCACGGCCCGCGGCAGTTCGCTGCGCATCCCCCGTATGCGGTCAAGCGCGCGCGTCAACGATTCTTCGCTGCGCATGAGCCCCACATCCCTCCACATCAAGGACTTGAGCTCGTTCCAGAGATCGGAGGTTCCGGCCTTGGCGTTTCCGGGAGCCGCCGCCGCGCGCTCGTCAAGCGCCGCGATCAAGGCCAAAGCGGGCGCGGCGGCTTCGTCGCTCCAGCTCAACGACCTATTCTTCACCGCCTCGGCAGCCACACGCCCCGCCAGCTCGCCGAACACCAATGCCTCGGGAAGCGCATTGCCGGACAAGCGATTGGCTCCATTGGCGCCGCCCACGGCCTCCCCCGCTGCATACAACCCAGGCACGCTGGATTCCATCGAAGTGTTCACGCGAATGCCGCCCATGTGATAGTGGGCAATCGGCGCAACCTCCACGGGGCGCTTGGTCAGGTCGATACCGTTTTCCGCCAGCAGATCGATCGCGGGGCCGAATGCGGCGCGCAATTCATCTTCCGGCACATGCATGAAGCTGAGGTACGCCCCGCCGGCGGGAGAACCTCTGCCCGCCTCGTTCTCCTTGACTATGGCATACGAAGTAATGTCCCGCGGCGCGGTATAGTTGCCACGATCGACGATGCCGTAGTTTTCCAGAAACTCTTCCATCTTCCCGTTCAGCAGCCGGCCGCCCAGCTTATACCGGAAGGGGTCCCACATGATGGGATCCATGCCGACCAGACGCGGAGCGAGGTGCCCGATGGGAAAGAACTGGGGGAACTCCATGTCGACGAGCTCGGCCCCCGCGCGCAGCGCCAGCGCATACGCATCGCCTCCCATGTTGGCGGAAGCGCTGTTGCGCTGAAATATCTTGGTCAATCCGCCAGCCGCCAGAATCGTCGCCTTGGCCGCAATCGTTACCGCGGCGCCATCGTCCAGATTGACGGCGACAGCCCCGACCACCCTCCCCTCGTGCAGCACCAATTCGCGCACCGACAGCCCGCTTACGCGGGTAATGCCGCGCGTCCTGGATACCTGCGCACGCAAAGTCTGCGCGATTGCGGGGCCGGTGCTCAGAAAATCCACGTAGACGCAGCGCCGGGCGCTGTGGCCGGGAGCCTTGACCGCGAGCATGCTACCGTCGTCGCGCCGGGCCCAGCCGACGCCCCACTCGTCCAGTTCACGGATGCGGGCGGGCGCTTCGCCGCAAAGCACGGCCGACAACGCCTCGTTGCACAAGCCTCGGCCCGCCTTCAGGGTATCTTGCAGATGCAGTCCGCAATCGTCCCCATCGTAATCACCCAAGGCCGCCGCCACAGTCATCTGCGCCATGATCGTAGCGCCGCCGCGGCCGACCAGGCTCTTGTCCACAAGCAGTACCTTGCCGCCCGCTTTGGCCGCCGCAATGGCGGCGTACATGCCGGCGGCGCCGGCACCGACAACCAGAATATCGGTCTCAATATGCGCCATGTCGCACCCTCTTGTTACGTGTCAATCGATCGGTCGGCGGTTGAGCCGGCCAGTTTGTCACCGCTCAATTATTGACATGTTATTAATCATAATTAGAAATGTCAATAATTTCTGAATGGCCTGATAGACGCGCTCTCAGAGCGAATCTGCGCCTTTCCCCGGCGCCGCGCCCAATTCTTCTACGGACTCATTCCAGGGTTCCCACGAGCGCTCGTCGCGCTGGAGCCGCGAATGAGCCAGGCGAAGCGTGACATTGCAGATACGCGCCATACCGCCCAGCCTCTGTAGTAAAATGGCGATATCCTGACATTTTTGGCATGGGTAATGAACGACACACTCGCGGGGCAAAAAACGAAGAGCCTGGGTGATGAGGCTTTCGACCGGATCAAACACGACATCGTGTGGTGCCGCCTTAAACCCGGCGAGGAAATCAGCGAAACCCAACTGACCAGGATGTACGGACTCGGCAAAGCGCCCATCCGGCGTGCCCTCTCCCAACTGATACAAGAAGGCTATGTCATTTCCGTGCCGCGGCACGGGCATGTCATCGCGCCGGTGACATTGCAGAGCGTCAAGGATCTATTCGATCTGCGGCTGCTGCTCGAACCCGCGGCCATGCAAAGGGCTTGTGGCCGGATCGATCCCACCCGCCTGCGAGAGATCAATGCACGCTGCGCCCAAGGCTATCTCCCCGGCGACGAGGCCAGCGAAGCCGAATTCATGACGGCCAATCGCAATTTCCACCTGGAGATCGCACGCGCGTCCGGAAATCAACGGCTGGCCGATATCCTGTCGCAAGTCATGGACGAAATGGCCCGCTTGCTGCACCTCGGGTTCGTGTTGCGCGAAAGGCCGGAAGTCATGGTGCACGAGCACGCCGATCTACTGCAAGCCCTGGAATCAGGCCCCCCCGAGATGGCTCACGCCATATCTATTGCGCACATCAACAGTGTGCGCACCCTGGTGCTGGATGGGATCATGACGCATACCAACCTCAGCCACACCAGCATCCAGCCTAGATAATCCGCCTTCGCAGGGCTGCCGCAGACCCGGACGCGGGGCTTTCTACATGTACTCCAGCGGCAGCGCGGTGGTGTACTTGATCTGCTCCATGGCAAAACTGGAGCTGACGTCGGACAACTCCGCCATGCGGATCAGCCGCTTGTAAACCTGGTCGTAGGCAGCCACATCCGGAACCACCACCCGCATCAGATAGTCGGTTTCGCCCGACATACGATACAGTTCGACGACCTCCGGAATGGTGGCTACCGCCGCGTGAAATTGCGCCAGCCAGCGGGCATCGTGACGGCTGGTGCGCACGGAAACGAATACCGTGACGCCGACGTTCAACCGGCTCCCGTCGAGCAGGGCCACCTTTGCGCGGATGATGCCCTGCTCTTCGAGCTTTTGCACACGCCGCCAGCACGCGGTGGAGCTCATGCCGACGCGCTCGGCCAGATCATTGACCGGCAAGGAGCAGTCGGCCTGGAGCAGCTCCAGAATATGGCGATCCTGCTTATCCACTCGTTTCTCCCTAAAGGAAATATTTTTCTAATTTTAGAATAGAAATAGGAAAATAATTTCCTTTTTGAGTGGATAAAGCCTGAATACAGCAATAAAGCTTCGCGCTCCCCGCCCTATCATAGTCGTCATGAACACTGCACACGACGATACTTTCCTGATCCACGCCGGTCGCGCTCCCGCCGGCTTCGGCGGCTTGGTCAATGTCCCCGCCTGCCGGGCGTCCACACTGCTGACAGCCTCCTACGCCGAATGGCAGCAGCGCCGCAGCGCAGGCAACCCCTACGCACATTACGCGCGCTTCGGCACGCCCACGACCCGCGCCTTCGAAGACACGCTGGCCGAACTGGAAGGCGCGCACGGCGCATTGATTTTCCCCTCCGGCCTGGCGGCATGCACGCATGCTTTGCTGGCCTTCCTTTCGCCCGGCGACCACGTGCTGATGACCGACAACGTCTACGGCCCGACCCGGGCCTTTGCCCAGCACGCCCTGGCCCGCCTGGACATCGACGTGGAGTTTTTCTCGCCGGCCGAAGCCGCTGATATCGCATTGCGGCTACGCGGCAACACCCGCGTGGTCTACCTGGAGTCCCCTGGCTCGCAAACCTTCGAGATCTGCGACATCCCGGCCATGGCAGCCGCCGCCCACACATGCGATGCCATCGTCATGATGGACAACACTTGGGCCACACCACTGTATTTCAAGCCCTTCGACCACGGCGTCGACGTATCCATCCACGCGGCGACCAAGTACCTGGTCGGGCATTCCGACGCCATTCTGGGCGCAGCCACCGCCAACGCCCGCGCCTGGACTCAACTGCAGGCAAGCGCCCAGGCATTCGGGCAGACGGCGGGCCCCGACGACCTGTACCTGGCCCTGCGCGGCCTGCGCACTTTATCCGTGCGCTTGCAGCGCCACCAGGAAACAGCTCTATTATTGGCGCGGCGTCTGCAAAGCCACCCCGCCGTCGCCCAAGTCCTGCATCCCGCGCTGCCCGACTCTCCAGGCCATGCGTATTGGAAGCGCGATTTTCATGGGGCCAGCGGCTTATTCGGGGTGATCCTCAAGCCTGTGCCCGACCAAGAGCACGCTCTGGCCCAGGCCTTCGACAAGTTGCGGCTGTTCGGCATCGGCCTGTCATGGGGGGGATACGAAAGCCTGGCGCTTCCCGTCGACCCGCCCACCCGGAGCGTCACGCCGTGGCGGGCGACAGGACCATTGCTACGCCTGCATGCAGGCCTTGAAGATGCGGAGGAGCTTTGGCGCGATCTGGCTCTTGCATTGGCCGCCTACATGCCCTTGCATGAGCCGGTCGCCGGTTGAAAGATTCGCGCGTATCAGGCGCACAATCAGGAAAAGCAGGCTTTCAATATCTTGATTGCCAAAGCAGGCAAGTTTCGTGGTGATTTGAAGTCAATGAATAAAACGATTGGTATATAAATCGTCCACATTCACGCTGCTTCGTATTATGCCTTTGCTCATATAATAATCTTGCAGTTTCGCAACGACATCGCGATTGAACTGCCCCGTTTTTTTCTGGTTGGCATATACATGGTCAGCGTAGAAAGTAAGGATTTTGCCGATCTCTTCCTCCTGCCCCCTATAACTAGGTTGCGCGGCTACAAATAATTCAGCGGCCGCTTTTGGATCGCGCTTGATATCGTCGAGGGATCTCAAAACCGCCCCCACAAATTTTTCAACGAGTTCGGGGCGCTTTGCTATCGTGTCATCTGATGCCAGCACCGCTTGGGCCATGCCAGGAAAATAATGGGCTGTCGATGACGTAGTCGTTTTCACGCCTTCTCTTTCAATATAAAAGGCCCACTCGGGCGGCCCAACCAATCCCGCCGCCTTGCCAGCAGCCACCAATTGCCATGCTCCATTGGCGTTCGTCGCCTGAATCGCCACACTGTTTTTGTCCAGGCCTGCGCTGGCCAGCACGGCCAACGCGGCAAAATAGGAAGTATCCTGATATGAAAGTACGGTCAGCGTCTTGCCTTTAAGCTCTTTTAAGTCGTCAATGTTCTGATCTTGCCGCAAGACCAGCTGGTGCAAAGGGCGGCCTCCCAATAGCGCAACCCCTCGAATTTTTATGCCATTCGAGCGCAGCAATATTGGGGTATCGCCCAAACCGAGCCCAAGATCACCATTGTTTGCGGCCAGTTGCCTACCTACGGCGGCACCGCCCCCTACAGCAATGAATTTCACATTCAAACCCGCTTGCCTGAAATAGCCCTTATCGGCTGCCAAGGTCAGAGGGGCGAAAGCAACTAGCGAAGGAGGGGCCGGCATTAAAAACGTTATGTCTTCAAGTCGCAGCTTGTCTTGGGCAATGACCGGGGTTGCGCAGCACAGCAACAATAGTAATTGCGCCGCGAAAAACCCTTTCAACAATAGCCCATTTCGCAATATTTTTAGGCTCAAGCCCATTCCAGTCTCCTGTTCCATGATGTAGCTCCACTATGTCACCCGCCATGCTTCGCTTCCCTCCGGGCGCTACTATGCAAAGACGTCGTGCACAAAGCATCAGACTCAACGACCAACCAACTATGTTTCGAGCAAGTGCTTGACCTGCGGCCAAACATCAATTCCGTGCTTTTTAAGTTCATCGTCATAAGCATTCGATTGAAACGCCGTAAACGCCGTATCGAAACTCGGCCTGGCCTGCATGGCGGCCAACCACTTGGCAACATTAGGACGATGCGCCCACATACCTTCCAGCCCGAGCCGGGCGAGTCGTGTGACATAAGGAACAAGAGCGATATCGGCAAGGGTGAACTCCGATCCGGCCAACCATTCCTGTGAACTTAATACGGCCTCCATTTCTTTCAGAGTTTTGTCATGCAACAGCACGGCATCCTTGACAAAAGGAGCGTTGAACTCCAATTCGACGATTTGCCGTTGCCTTTCCGCCCGCGAACGATCCGGCAGCTTTTTGAGGCGATCTTCCCATTCCTGTTTGTCGTGATTGCTTCGCAACTGATGCACGAACGCGGCGGCATAAGTAACGGATGCACACGCAACATGCAATCCCTCATCGGGGATCTTCGTCCAGGCCCTCATTTTTGCCCTGGCAACCGGCGATGCCGGCCTTAGTGATCGATCGGGAAACACATCTTCGATATATTCCAAAATGACGGTAGATTCGCATATTGGAATATCGTTATGTATCAAGACAGGGACTAAACCACGAGGATTGATTTTGAGGAACTCAGGGCTTAAGTGTTCTTGCTTCATGAGGTCGATTTCTCGCCCAACCCACTCCAGTTCCTTTTCATCCAAGGCCATACGAACCTTCTGGGCGCAAACCGAAATATTATGATGCAATAGAATCAGCATGATGTTTCCAATAGTTTGGGGTTGAGGTTGCATCATAGAAGTAAGCACCAACCCTTGATAAGACGCCGCTATTGCATAACATTTATAATTTTTTGGAATCAATTGGCCCGAATATTGTGATTACTTATGCATGTATTAAGCGCTATTCCCACGTTCATTCGCGTAGCTGAATGCGGAAGCTTTTCCGCTGTCGCCAGGGAGTTCGGCACGACGCAACCAAACATCAGCAAGCAAATTGCCGCCCTCGAAGCTCATCTGGGGGTAAGGCTATTCAGCCGGACGACGCGGCAGGTCAGGCTTACCGAAGAAGGCCTTTCTTATTTCAGGTTCGCCACCAAAATTCAAGAGGCAATTACCGAAGCGGATGCCTCCGTAGGCAAAGCCAAAAAAACCCCCACCGGCTTAGTCCGCATCAGCAGCCCCTTTACCTTTGCCAAAAGACACCTGATTCAAAAAGTAGCCACGCTGCTAAAGCTTTATCCCCAATTGCGTATCGAAATCATCAGCAGTGATTTATCCGATAACCTTGTCGAGTACGGTATCGATGTCGCAATTCGATTTGGCAACCAAAGCGGCGATGTCGTTGCTCGCCGTGTAGGAACCGCATCCCGGGTTGCCGTCGCCTCGACCTCCTATTTGAACGCAGCGGGAGAGCCGCGTACGGCCCACGAGCTGGCCGCCCACAATTGCCTCGTGTTTGCCAACCCCATAGCCGGCAATATTTGGACATTTACGCACGCTAAAGGATCCGACTCCGTCGCAATATCGGGGAGCTTTTCGTCAAATAATGCTGAAATCCTGAGAGAAGCATGTTTATCAGGACTGGGAATCGCGCTGATGCCCGAATGGCTCTTTTTTGAAGACTTGCAGTCAAAAAAAGTCAAAAGCATTCTTCATCAATACGAGCCTGAAGGAATGCCCATATTCGTGACCTATGCATCCAGAAAGTTCATTCCACCCAAGCTTAGGGTGGTTTTAGATTATTTGATAGAAGAATTGAGTCATGAACCCGCGCTGGCACCGCATCGTCATGCCTAAGCACTCAATAGCACTGAGCCGATAGCCCTACACCCCACTGCCCGGCACGAACCGGCTGGCCGCAGTCCGCTCGCTTGTCCAGAGGTTGCGCATCGTCCCCGCCTTCCACCAATGCTCAAACGGCTCGGCTGGCGGGCCGGGCCGCCCTATTCAGCCCCGGCGCCCAGGTCGAAAAGGCTGGTGGCTTCGAGCTCCAGCACCTGCTCGTCGCGCTGGTTGTACATACGCCACGACCAGCGGACTATTCCCAGGTCGTCGCGCGAAGACGAAACCCTGACGGAGTCGACCGTGATCTCCAGGCGCAGCGCATCGCCCTCGCGCACCGGCAGCAGCCAGCGGATCTTGTCCACGCCCGGCGAACCGAAAGACTCCGACCCCGCCAGCGCGCAGTCGACCGCCATGCGCATCGCCAGGCTGCAGGTTTGCCAGCCACTGGCGATCAGCCCGCCCCAACGCCCCGCTTCGGCACGCTCCGGGTCGGTATGAAACCACTGAGGGTCGTACTGGCGGGCAAATGCCAGCATGGATTCTTTATCGATGACAACCGGGGGATGCTTGATGACCATCCCGATTTGAAACTCGCTGAATTTCATCGCCAGCCCAAAAGAGTATTAGTAAAC
>JBEBXF010000014.1:0-20976 GCA_040391725.1 Eoetvoesiella caeni
GGGGGGCACCCGCGCCTATGGAGGGCTTCAGGGGTTTGCGGATTCCATGTGTTCTTTGAACCTGAGCTGGAACGGGGAAAAGTTCTTGTCTTTCCGGTGGGCAAGGTAGATGGGGACGGACATGCCGAATTCGGGGGTTTCGACGCTGCGCAAAGTGCCGCGCTCCAGTTCGTCGGCCACGGCCGACCGGAACAACAGGCAGACGCCAAAGTCGCGCAGCACGGCCGTTTTCTGGGCTTCGGGGTGGCCAAGCGCCAGCACGATGCGCCGGGAGGCGATGCCGCTGGTGCGCAGCAGGCTTTCTTCAAGGTGCTTCATGACCCGCCCGCTGGTGGTGCTGATGAACGGCAGTTGCGATATTTGCTCGCGCGTGGCGGTTTGCCCTACCCATTTGCTGCGCGGTGCGCTGACCAAGAGCAGCGGTTCGTTCCATAACGCATGAACCGCCAGGCCGTCCAGGCGCTGTTCGGGGGAAAGCACGACCACCGCCATGTCGCATTCGCCGGTTCGCGCGTCTTCCAGGGCGATCTTGGGGTTGGAAATGGATAGCTCGACCTGGCCGTCCGGATGTTCCGTCTGGAAGTCGCAGATCAGGCCGGGCAGTTGGTACGTGCCCACGCTCATCGAGGCGCCGATGACCACCTTATCTGTGCCGAAGGGCGTGGCCGAGCCGATTTCGCGCTCCATTTCCAGGGTGCGCCGCACGACATCCTGGGCCCACTCCAGCACCTTCAAGCCGGTTGGCGTCAGCACGATGCCGCGCCCTTCGCGGCGTATGAGCTTCGCTCCGAGCTTGTCCTCCATGCTGCGGATATGGGAGGTGACGACAGGCTGGGTGATGCACAGGTAGTCGGCGGCGCGGGTGACGCTGCGCAGTTCGGCAACGGTGCAGAACACCTCCAGCTTCTGGAGGGTGACGTGAGCATTGAGTCCGCGCATGGGTGTTGCCTCGCAGGGAAGGAGAAATCGCTGAACCATAGCCATATGGCTATGAATAATTGCCTAATTATCGATTAGACGTATGTATTTTGGCAACCTAGCATATGCATGAAGATCAACGGTGGGCATAGGGCGATCGCCAATTCCGGCGCCGTTTCAAACATGTTTTCCGTGCCCACCCATAGAAGAAAGGTTGCTTTCATGCGCGCAGATCAAATTCCAGATGGCGTTTTGCCCCAGCGGCGGGCGCTTTACTATGGCGGCTCCTGGCATGAGCCCCAGGCCGGCGTCTACGCGGACACCATCAATCCTGCTTATGACGAAGCCATTGCCAAAACACCCGTGGCGGATGCGGGCGATGTCGATGCCGCCGTGCGGGCGGCCCAGGATGCGTTTCCGGCCTGGGCGGCGACACCGCCCCTGCAACGAGCGAAGCTTTTGCACCAGGCCGCCGCCGTATTGCGTGAGCATGCCCATTCGCTGGCGCTGCTCGACTCGCTGAACAACGGCAATCCGGTGTCGATTCTTTCCAAGGATGCGGATTTCGCCGCCGACGGCATCGACTACTTCGCCGGCCTGGCAACCGAGGTCAAGGGCGAAACCCTGCCGATGGGGAACGGCAACCTCAATTATTCGGTGCGCGAGCCACTGGGCGTGGTGGCGCGAATCGTCGCCTACAACCATCCGCTGATGTTTGCGGCGCTGCGCATTGCGGCGCCGCTGGCGGCGGGCAACACCGTGGTGGTCAAGTCCCCGGACCAGGCGCCGCTGTCCATTATCCGGCTTGCCGAGCTGATCGGCCATATATTCCCGAAGGGGGTGGTGAATTTCCTGTGCGGCGGGCGCGAGTGCGGCGAGGCGCTGGCCGTGCACCCCCTGGTGCGCAAGATCACCTTGATTGGCGGCGTGCCGACCGGCAAGGCGGTCATGAAAAGCGCGGCCGAGGGATTGAAGCCCGTGCTGCTGGAACTGGGCGGAAAGAATGCGCTGGTGGCCTACCCGGATGCCGATGTCGACCGGCTGGTCGATGGCATCGTCGGTGGCATGAATTTCACCTGGTCCGGCCAAAGCTGCGGTTCGACGAGCCGGGTCTTTCTGCATCGCGATATCCACGACCAGGTGCTGGACCGTGTGGCAAAGGCGCTGCCCGAAAGGCATAAGCCGGGCATTCCGACCAACCCCGCGACAACCATGGGCTCCTTGGTCAGCCGCGCGCAGCTTGAAAAAGTGCAGGGCTTCGTAAAGTCCGCGCTCGACGAGGGCGCCCGCCTGGTGTGCGGCGGCAAACAGCCCGACGCGCCGGAGCTGAAAGACGGGTTCTTCTTCGAGCCGACGATATTCGCCGGCATGAAGCCGCATATGCGCCTGGCGCGCGAAGAGGTGTTCGGCCCGGTGCTTTCGGTGTTCAGCTGGGAAAACGAAGAGCAGTTATGGGAAGACGTCAATGCCGTGGAGTTCGGCCTGACGGGCTCCATCTGGACGCGCGACCTGGACACGGCCCACAGGGCCGCGCGGCGCATTCATACCGGTTTTGTCTGGGTGAACAATACCAGCCAGCATTTCATCGGCGCGCCGTTCGGCGGCGTCAAGCAGTCGGGCATCGGCCGCGAAGAATGCTTCGAGGAGCTGCTGGAATTCACCTACACCAAGAACGTCAATGTGAAGTTCGCCTGATATGACGGAATACGACTACATCATTGTTGGCGCGGGATCGGCTGGATGCACGCTGGCGTATCGTCTTGGCGCGGAGCGTGACTTGAAGATCCTGGTGCTCGAGGCGGGCGGCAAGGATCGTTCGCCCATCATCCAGTTGCCGTTGACCTGGGGCCTGATTCTGAAGAACCGGCTGTACGACTGGGGCTATGCCACCGAGCCCGAGCCGGGCATGGACAATCGGCGAATAGAATGCGCGCGCGGCAAGGTGCTGGGCGGCAGTTCGTCCATAAACGGCATGGCGTACGGGCGCGGCGCGGCTCAGGACTACGATTACTGGGCGAACGAGTTGGGGCTCGAAGGCTGGTCGTATGCCGATGTGCTGCCGTATTTCAGGCGCAGCGAGTCGTGGGCGGAAGGGGCCAGCGAGCTGCGCGGCGGCAGCGGCCCCTTGACCGTCAACCGCCTGAGCTTCGAAGATCCCTTGCTGGATGCATTCATGTCGTCGGCGCAGCAGCTTGGCTATCCGCGCAACAGCGACTACAACGCGCGCAGCCTCGTGGGCTTCGGTCCCATGCAGGTGACCATTCGCAAAGGGCGCCGCTGGAGCGCCGCGTCCGCTTATCTGCGGCCCGCCGTTGCGCGGGGCAATGTGACGGTGCGCACAGGCGTGCTGGCGAGCCGGGTGTTGCTGGAAAACGGGCGTGCAGTGGGCGTCGAGGTTCAGGCGGCGGGCAAGACCGAGAAATTGTTTGCCCGGCGCGAGGTGCTGCTGGCCGGCGGCGTCATCAACTCGCCGCAGTTGTTGATGCTGTCGGGCATCGGTCCGGCGGCGTCGCTCGAGAGCCTGGGAATCAAGGTTCAGGCGGACATACCGGGCGTCGGCCAGAACCTGCATGATCATATTGCTTGCGATGTGCGCTGGCAGCGGCGCAAGCCCGGCCCCCTGCATCGCGCTTTGCGCCTGGATCGCATTGCCGTCGACATGCTGCGCACCTGGTATTTCGGAACCGGGATATCCAGCAAGATACCGGCCGCAGCGGTGGGTTTGGTTTGCAGCGACGCCCAACTGGCCTTGCCCGATGTGCAGATCATTCTGGCCGCGGCGCCCATGACAGCCGGGCCGCATTTTGGTGCATTGCTCAAGCCTTACGACGACGCGTATTCCATAAAGGGCGTTTTTCTGACTCCCGAGAGCCGGGGCAGCATAAGCCTGGCGAGCGCGGATCCCGCGGCCGCTCCATTGATCCGGCAGAATTTCCTGGATATGCGGAACGACCGGGAATCCGTGCGCAGAATGATACGGATCATGCGGGAGATAGGCTCGCAGGATGCGTTTTCGCCCTTGCGCGGCGCGGAGCTTGCGCCGGGCGAGGCGGCGGCGACGGACCAGGATATCGATGCGTTCGTCCGCAGCACCGCGATTACTCTGCATCATCCTGTGGGTACCTGCAAGATGGGCTCGCCGCGGGATCCCATGGCGGTGCTGGATGGGAAGCTGCGCGTGCGCGGCATCCAGGGCCTTCGCGTCGTGGACGGGTCGGCCATGCCCAGAATAACCCGGGGGCCGACCAATGCGCCCATCATCATGATGGCGGAGAAGGCCTCCGACCATATCCTGGGAAGGATCAACCATGGATAGCATCGAAGACCTGGTGGCGGCCAGCCACATTCTGTTCGACCAGGGCGTGCTCGATGCCTTCGGCCATGTCAGCGTGCGCCACCCGCAAGACCCGGGGCGCTTCCTGCAGTGCCGCAACATGGCGCCGGCGCTGGTTACCGCCGACGACATCGTGCAGTTCGAGTTGGACGGCACGCCCATCGATGCGGCAGGCCGTTCGGTGTACCTGGAGCGCTTCATTCACGGCCAGATCTACCGAGCCCGTCCCGATGTGATGGCTGTCGTGCACAGCCATTCTCCTTCCGTCGTGCCGTTCAGCGTGGTCAAGACAGCGCCTTTGAGGCCGCTTTGCCATATGGCCGGATTCATCGGCAAGGGCGCCCCGGTGTTCGAGATACGCGATGCCGGCGGGGACGGCACCAGCCTCCTGGTTACCGACAATCGCTTGGGAGAGGCGCTGGCCGAATCGCTGGGCGAGGAATCGCTGGTCTTGATGCGCGGCCATGGCGTGACCGTCGTGGCGGACACGCTGAAAAAAGCCGTGTATCGGGCTGTGTACGCCGAGATCAATGCGCGAGCCCAACTACAGGCATCGCATTTGGGCGCCATCGAGTTCCTGTCGCCCGCGGAAGCGCAGGCGGCGGTGCAGCAAATCGAAACCCAGGTCGAGCGAGCCTGGGACATGTGGAAGAGGAAATTTCTGGAGACTAGACAATGAAAGCAAAAAATATGATGGCGGCCATGCTGGCTGGGCTGACGGGTTCGTTCCTGATTTCCGCCGCGGCGGTGGCGGCGCCTCAATTTACGATGAAGCTGACCACCACGACCACCAACGATGCTGGTGTGGAATGGCTCAACACGCTCAAGAAAGGGATCGATGCGCGCTCCGGCGGGAGGATCAAGGTCGAGGTCTACCCGGCGGGCCAGCTGGGCTCGGCGCCCAGGACGATCGAGGGCGTGACGATGGGCACCGTGGAGGTCGCACTGAACGCCTCGGGCTTCTACGAAAGCCTGGATCCGCGCTTCGGCGTGCTGTCGGCGACCGGCATCTTCGACAGCATGGAACAGGGCGACAAGGTCTTGAGCGATCCGGAAATCCGCAAGCTGCTTGCGTCCTACGGAAAGTCGAAGGGGTATGAGGTACTGACGACGTTCATGCACACGCCGGTCGCGGTGGCGACCAACGAGCCCTTTAAAACCCTGGCTGATATTCAGGGCAAGAAACTCAGGGTTCCGGGTTCACCGCTGTTCCTGCATATGTTCAAGGCATTGGGCGCGGCGCCGCTGTCGATGTCGCTGGGCGAAGTGCTGCCCGCCATGCAGAACAGAACGATAGATGGGGCGGTAAGCGGCAATACCATTTTCACGTCGTTGAAGTTCTACGACGTTACCAAGACGATGACTTACCTGCCGTCCACGCACATTGCCGTGGTGGCGATCATCAATTCCCAGTTCCTGAAAGCCATCGGACCGGAGCTGAGCGCCATGGTCAAGGAGGAAGCGCGCAAGGCCGACGAACATATCTACACGTGGGCCGCCCAGGATGCGGATAACGCCCGCAAGGTGTGGGAGCAGCATGGTGGCAAGTCCTTGACGCTCGATGCGCCCGACGCGGCCCGGTTCGTCAAGCTTGCCCAGGAAAGCGCCGAGGCCATCTTCAGCAAGAACCCCCAGGAGAAGGCGGACTACGAAATTTTCAAGGCCGTCGCACAGAAGTATCGCTAGATATGCTGCGGTCGGCGGGGCTCCGAACCGGGCCTTGCCTCGCGCCGCTACGCTATAACGGAGACAACATCATGTATTTAGGTATCGACATCGGGGGCACGTTCACGGATCTCGTGCTCATGGACGAAGAGGGCCGCGTAAGCACGACCAAGGCGCTGACCACGCCGGGCAACCTGGAAGCGGGTTTGTTCGAGGCCATCGACTATGCCGCGCAGGGCAAGGGGCTGTCCACCGAGCAACTGCTTACCCGTATCACGACCTTCGGGCACGGAACGACGCAGGCGACCAACGCCTTGATCGAGCGCGATGGCGCCTTGACCGGTCTGATCACGACGAAGGGGTTTGGCGATACGCTTGCGCTGCAGCGCCTGAAAGGCTTTACGGCGGGGATTCCTTCCAGCCAATTGGGCTGGTACAGCCGGCGCAGATATCCTCAACCGCTGGTGCCGCGGCATCTCGTTGAAGAGGTGACCGAGCGCGTCGACTACGCCGGAAGGGTGATTCTGCCTTTGGATGAGTCCGAGGTTCGCGCCTCCGTGACGCGCTTGCTCGAGCAGGGCGTCCAGACGTTCGCGGTGTCGCTGCTCTGGTCGTTCAGGCATCCGGCGCACGAACTGAGAATACGCGAGCTGATCCGCGAGCAGGCGCCCGATGCCTACGTCAGCGTGTCGTGCGAGGTGGCGCCATCCATCGGCGAATACGAGCGCACGGCAACCACGGCCATGAACAGCTACCTGGCGCTCAAGGTCGTGGCCTACTTGCGCAAGGTGGACGGCCTGTTGCGCGACCAGGGCTTCAAGGGCAACTTTTTTGTGCTGAACAGCGCGGGCGGCGTCATGCCCGCCGACGAGGCGGCGAACCGGCCCGTCGCCCTGGTGACCAGCGGCCCGACGGGCGGCGTCATGGGGTCGCTGGAGCTTGCCACGGCCATGGGCCTTCGCAACGTCATCACCACCGACATGGGCGGCACCAGCTTCGACGTGGCGCTGATCGTCGATGGCGTTCCCGTTGTCTCCGTCAACCACGAGGCGGGCGGCTTTCATTTGTCCTCTCCCATGATCGACATCCGCGCCATCGGCGCCGGCGGCGGGTCCATAGCTCGGGTCGAGCAGGGGCAGTTGCGCGTTGGCCCTGAAAGCGCCAGCGCCCGGCCCGGCCCCGTTTGCTACGGGCGCGGCGGGACCCGCGTCACGACGACCGATGCCGACGTCGTGCTGGGCATCATCGATCCCGACAATTTTCTGGGGGGACGCATGAAGCTCGACCGCCGCGCCGCCGAGGCGGCCATAGAAGAGCAGATCGCCCGGCCGCTGGGCCTATCGGTGTATCAGGCCGCCGCGGGCATACGCCGCATCGTCGACGATCACATGGCGGATACGCTGCGCGAGGTAACCGTCGGCCGGGGCTACGATCCGCGCGACTTTACCTTGTTCGCCTATGGCGGAGCGGGGCCGGTTCATTGCGCGGGCTTCGGCGCGGAACTTGGTGTGCGGCGCATCGTCGTGCCGGCCACCAGCATGGTGCATTCGGCCTACGGGGCCTTGGCCTCGGACGTTCACTACAGCTCGGAGCGCAGCGAACCCATGTCCGGCGGAGGTGCGGGCAAGGCGCCTTGGGAGGGCCTGGATGCCGGACGCATCAAGGAAATCTTCGACGATCTGGAAAGCGAGGGGCTCGAGGGAGTTTTGCGTTCCGGCGTGGCCAGGGAAGATACCGAGGTGACGCGCAGCGTCGCCATGCGCTATCGCCGTCAAGTTCATGATTTGCTCATCCCCTTCCCCGATGGGGAAGTCGGTCCCGAGAGCGTGCGTGCGGTGGTGGAAAGATTCGAAGCCGCCTACGAAGGCGCATACGGCAAAGGATCGGGATTCCGCGACGCGGGTGTCGAGATCAGCGCCTTCCATGTCAATGTCGTAGGCCGCCTGAAAAAGCCGAATCTTGTCGCCAACTCTCCCGATCAGGCAGCCAGGCCGGCTTCGCGAGAGGTGTTCGAGCCGCGCCGGTGTGTGGCGGTGAAAGCGAAGATCTGGCAATGGCTGGATCTGCCGGTGGGCCAGGTGGTCGACGGGCCCGCCGTCATAGAGCATCCCGAAACCGCCGTTTATGTGGGCGCCGGGCAATCCGCCCGCCTGGATGCCGCCGGCAATCTTTTGATCGATATTCAGGAGACGCAGGAATGAAAACCTCCACTACCCACAACGTCGACGCGATCAGTTTCGAGGTCATCCGCAACAAATTGCAGGCCATCACGGAAGAGCAGGCCATTACGCTGAAGTCGGTGTCGGGCTCGCCGGTGGTGACGGAAGCCACCGACTTCAACAACGGCCTGTACCTGGCCGACGGCTCCATCGTGACCATGGGGCCCCAGGTTATCTTCCACACAGGAACGATGTCCACGGTCATCAAGAGCATCATCGGGGACTTCCGGCCCGAGGACATCCGGGACGGCGACATGTTCATCCTCAACGACCCCTACAAGGGCGCCATCCATCAGCCTGACGTTTCCATCGTGGCGCCCATCTTCCATGAAGGCCGGCATATCGCGTGGTCCGGTTCCTGCGCGCACCAGCTCGACATGGGCGGCATGAACTTCGGCAGCTGGGGCATAGGCGCAACCGAAGTGCAGCAGGAAGCCATCCTCATCCCCGGCGTGCGCATCGTGGAGCAGGGCGTGCTGCGCGACGACCTGTGGCGCATGATCATGGGCATGACGCGGCTGCCGCACATGCTCGGCCTGGACTTGAAAGCCATGATCGCCGCGAACAACGTGGCGGCGAAGCGCCTGGGCGAGCTGATGGATCGCTATGGCGCCGGCACCGTCGAGCACGTCATGCACGAGGAGATCGCCAGCAGCGAACGCAGCCTGCGCGAGCGCTTGCGGTCCATTCCCGACGGGAAGTTCCGCGCGCGCGACTACATCGAGCACGACGGCCACACCAACGAGCTGTTCCAGGTCGTGCTCACCGTCACCAAGCAGGACGATACGCTGACCTTCGATCTGGAAGGCACTTCGCCGCAGGCTGGCGGATTCATCAACTGCACCATGTCGGGGCTGCGCGGTGCATTGTTCACCGGCCTGCTGCCGATTCTGGGGTACGACATGCGCTGGAACGACGGCGTCATGCGGCCGGTCGTCGTCAAGGCCCCGGAAGGAATCCTGTGCAATGCCAAGCGGCCCGCGCCGACTTCGTCGGGCACCATCTCGGCGGCGTGGATCGTCATGAATACGGCCGTCGCGGCGCTGTCGCGCATGGTGGCCTGCTCGCCCGGGCTGATACGCGAAGGCCAGGCGGTAACCAAGGGCCACATGATGGTCATGACGCTTGCGGGCCAGGGGCGCGACGGCGAACCTTTCGGCACTTTCCTGCTGGATTCCACGGCGGGGGGAGGCGGCGCCTTCATCGACCACGACGGGCTCGACGGCTCCGGCGACTACGTCGTGCCGCAGCCGACCATCGCGAACGTCGAGGTCAACGAGGCCTATGGCCCCTACCTGTATTTGTATCGTTCGTTTGTGCCCGATACGGGCGGACCCGGCGAGCAACGCGGCGGGGCGGGGGTCGGCCTGGCGATCACCCCCTACGACACGGACAGCCTGAACGCCATGATGCTTGGGCACGGTGTGGAGGTGCCGAATTCGATCGGGCTGCACGGTGGGCTGCCCGGCGCTTGCGGCAAGAATCTGCGGCGGATCGCCGGGGGCGACATTGCGGCTTTGTCCAGCCGCTATACCAGCACGGCGTCGCTGCTGGCGGACGACCGGACGGAATCGCTGTGCGCCAAGCCGGGCCGCATGCGCCTGGCGGCGGGGGACGTGCTTGCTTATACCTTCCAGGGAGGTGGGGGGTATGGGGATCCGCTTCTGCGAAATCCGGATTCAGTAGCCGACGACGTGAAGAACGGCTTTGTAAGCCGTCAGGCGGCATTGCTGAGTTATGGCGTCGTGCTGACGGACGACGGTACGGTGGATTTTCCGGCCAGCGTGAGCCAGCGCGATCGACTGCGGTCGGCCCGTCTCGGGGGCAAGACGCCGAGCCGTCCGATGCCCCCGCCGCAAACGGTGGTTCCCGTTCCCGCTGTAAGCGTCAATGGCAATGGAAATTTCGCCTGCCGTTGCGGTGCGGAGCTTGGGCCGATGAACGGCAACTGGAAGCAGCACACCGCCACGCGGCGGCTGGCCGCCGCCGATATCGGCGAGCACCTGAAATTGCATGAGGAACTGGAGATGCGCGAATTCAGCTGCCCGTCGTGCGCCACCTTGCTGGAACTGGAGGTGGTTCGCAAAGACAGCGCTTCGTTGCATGACGTAGAGCTGAAGGTATCAGAAGAAATTTTCGAACCCACGGAGACATAATCATGAACCCTAAGATATTGAGTGGCGCCCTGCTGCTGGCAGCGGTGGCGTTTTCCACGGCGGCGCCCGCCGCCGATGACCCGGCTGCGGCCGTTGCCAAGGCCAAGGCGCCGGTGGCTCAGTGGCAGGCGCCACCTGCCGCGCCCGCCCCGGCCAAGGGCAAGACGATCTATGTCGTCACCTGCACGTCCCAGGGCATAGGCTGCGTGCGGGCCGCCAACGGCGCCAAGGAAGCCGGTGAAAAGCTCGGCTGGACAATCCGCGTCATCGACGGCAAGGGCGACCCCGGCACCTGGAATGGTGCAATACAGTCCGCCATTGCCGCCGGTGCAAGCGGCATCATCATCGATGCGGTGCCCCCCATGCTGGTGGGAGACGGGCTGGCCCGTGCCGCTGCCGCGAAGATTCCGGTCGTATCCATCTTCAACCCGCCGCCCGATGCCAACAGTCCGGTCTTCGCCTACGTGCGGCCCGATCATAGGGCGCAGGGCGTCCTGATGGCGAAATGGGTGGCGGCCGATTCCGGGGGGAATGCCAATATCCTCATCGTTGAGGACAAGGAGTTTCCGGAGTTGAACGAGAGGGTGGCTGGATTCAAGGCCGAGATCGCCCAGTGCGGCCAGTGCAAGATCGTGGGCAGCATCGAGTCCACCATCGGCACCATGGCGCAGCGTCTGCCGGGCGCTGTGGCGGCGGAGCTGATGCGCAAGGCCAAGGCGGACTACATTGTGGCGCCTTTCGATTCCAATGCCTTCTTCGTGACCGAAGGCGTGCGCCAGGCCGGCAGGAGCGGCAAGGTCAAGGTAGCCGGCTACGAAGGCGATCCCCAGGCCATACAGGCCATTCGTGCCGGCACCCAGGCCATGACGATAGCCAATCCGGCGGAGTGGATGGGGTGGCAGGCCATCGACGAAATGAATCGTGCGTTCGGCAATGCCAAACCCGCGAACATTCCCGTGGTGTTCCGCCTGATCGACCGCAGCAACGCTCCCGCCACGAAGGGCTGGCTCGGCGACGTCGACTTTAGGGCCGACTATGAAAAGCTGTGGGGCAGGCAGTGATGGCCGATACGCCGTGGGCCTTGCAGGTTCGCGGCCTCAAGAAAAGCTATGGCTCGGCCGTTGCGCTGGCCGGCGCCGATTTCGAGTTGGGCCAATGCGAAATCCATGCCCTGCTTGGCGAGAACGGCGCCGGAAAATCCACCCTGATCAAAGTGCTGGCCGGCCTGTTGCGGCCCGACGAAGGCGAGATCCGGGTGTCGGGGCGCGATTGGCCCACGGTTGCCACGCCCCGCGACGCCGCGTTGTTCGGACTGCGGTTCGTTCACCAGGATCTGGGCCTGGTCGATGCCATGAGCGTGCTCGACAATGTGGCGATCGAAACGGGCTACGTCACCCGCAAGGGCGGATTGATCGACTTTCCGGCGACCAGCCGGGCGGTATCCGAACGCTTGCGGGCGCTTGGCTCCGACATCGATCCTTGTCGACTGGTCGGTGATTTGTCGCAGGCGGAGAAGGTCATTACGGCCATTGCCCGCGCATTGGCCGGCCAGGCCAGGATCATCGTGCTCGACGAGGTGACGGCAAGCCTGCCGGCGCCGGTGGCGACGCGGCTGCATGGTGTGATCCGGCGTACCCGGGAGCAGGGCGTTTCGGTTGTCTTCGTGACGCATCGCATCGAGGAAATCTTTGGCCTGTGCGACCGGGCCACGGTGTTTGCCGACGGCTGCCGGGTGGCCAGCGCGGCGCTCGATCAGGTGGATCATGCGCAGATCGTTCGCTGGATCGTCGGCCGCGACGTGCAGCATAGAGCCAAGCCTGTGGTGTCCATGGCCCGGGCGGCATGCGTGCAGCTGCGGGGCTTGCTCGGCAAAGGCCTGGGCAGCCCGCTGGATTTCGAGGTGGGCTGTGGCGAGGTACTGGGCATTACCGGGCTGGTGGGGTCGGGCTATGAAGCCGCCGCGCATTGGCTGGCTGGCGTGGGCAAGCCGGAAGCCGGCTCGTTCATGCTGGATGGGCAGGTGCTGCCGCTTGGCGATGCCGGTGCGTTGCGAGTCCATGGCTATCAAGTCATAAGCGGCGAGCGCGCGGCCAGCGTTTTTCCGGGGCTGACTGTCCGGGAAAATATTTTCGCGCTGGCCAAGCATGGGCGCGCGGGATCCATTTCCGCGGAACGGCGTCGCTGCGCCGAATTGATACGGCGGTTCGGAATACAGCCGGCCGAGTGCGGCGAGCTGGAAATAGGGATGCTTTCGGGCGGCAACCAGCAAAAGGTCTTGTTCGCCAGGGCGCTGGAAAGCACTCCCCGGGCGCTGCTGATGATCGATCCGACCGCGGGCGTGGATATCGGCGCGCGCGCCGAACTGTACGACCTGCTCCGGCGGGAGACCGCGCGTGGCATGGCGGTAATTCTGGCGTCCAGCGATTTCGAGGAAATCGAATCGCTTGCCGATCGGGCGCTGGTGCTTGCCAACGGCAGTCCGGTGGCGTTGCTGGAGGGCGCGGCCCTGACCCAGTCCCGGCTCGTCTACGAGGCGCTAAAGCCGGTTGATGCTCAAAGAACAAGCGCGCAGGCGGATGACAAGGAGATACCAAGATGAAGATGACCACACGCCAAAGCGCAAGCCTCGGACTTCAGGCCGAGGTCAAGCGGGGCAACGTCGAGACGGCGCCGAAAGCGACCCCGTCTCGCGCCGAAATGCGGCAGGCCGCTGAAAGCGGCTTTTCCTGGCAGTTGAAGAACTGGGTGTCCAATTATGGATTGGTGCTGGTGCTGATCGGCGTCGTGGTTTTGTTCGCGCTGTTGCGTCCCGATACCTACCTTAGCGCCGGCAACGCCCGCATGATCGCCTCGACCAATGCCGTGCTTGCTTTGCTGGCATTGGCGGCCATCCCCCCGTTGATCTGCGGGCAATTCGACTTGTCCATCGGTTTTCAGATGGCGCTGGCTCAATCCCTGGCGGCCGGTCTGGTATTGCATGCCGGCCTGAGCCCGGTCGCCGCGGTCGCCATTGCGCTGGCCGCGGGCCTGTTGATTGGCGTCGTGAATGGGCTGCTGGTTGCCTATGGCGGGCTCAATGCGTTCATTACGACGCTGGCCACCGGCATCGTCGTCCAGGGATGCACACAGTGGTATACGAATGGGGAATCGATTTTCGGCGCCTTGCCGTCGTGGTTTCTTGCCATGGGGCGGACCGACCTGGGCTTCGTGCCGCTGCCCCTGATTTACGTCCTGCTGGTGGGGGCATTGCTGTGGCTGCTTTTTGAATACACCACCTGGGGGCGGCGCGCTTTTGCAACGGGGGGAAATGTCCGCGCGGCCGCCTTGACCGGCATCAATGTGCGCCGCCTCAGTTTTCAGTGTTTTGTCCTGGCCTCGCTGTTGTCCGCGCTAGCCGGCGTATTGTCGACCAGCATCCTGGGCTCGGCCAATCCGAACATCGGCGGCAATTTCCTGCTGCCCGCATTTGCCGCCGCTTTCCTGGGCGCCACCAGCATCCGGCCCGGCCGCTTCAACGCGCCAGGCACCGTGCTGGCCGTTTATGTGCTGGCGGCGGGCATCAATGGCTTGCAGCAGCTTGGCGCCGATTTCTACATCGAGCAGTTCTTCAATGGACTGGCTTTGCTCATTGCCATTTCCTTGACCAGATGGTCGGCCTGGCGGCTTGCCCTGATGAACTGGGTGCGGCGTTGATTTTGGCCGCTTAATCGATGGGCCGTTCTTCCAGGCTGTCGATGCGGTCGGGATAGAAGGCCAAGTGGTCCTTGATCCGCGCAACCGATGGCGGCGGCGCCTCGTACGTCCATACAGCGTTGTCCGAGCGGGCGCCGCCCGCCGGAATGCTGTAGTAGCTGGCGTCGCCTTTGTATGGGCAGTATGTGCTGTGGCTGGTGCGCTCCAGCAGTGACATATCCACATCGTTGCGGGGAATGTACTGCACCGCCGGGTACGAGGCCTCGCGCAGCGTCAGGGCTTCTCGGGTGTCGGCGATGATTTTGCCGGCCACGCTTATGACGACCCGGTTCGGGTTGCGTTCCATGGTGATGGGATGATCGGGGCCTGGGGATTTGAGCGGTCTATCGTTCATGGGCTTTGCCTGTTTGTCATGCGGGTTCTGACAGTCGGTTGTTCCAGCATATGCCCTGGGGCCGGGCGTTGGCAAGGGTTCGGTTCGGCGCCTGCCGGTTGGCGCTTACTGCCGCAGGTAGCGTTGCGGTGTTTCTCCCATGGTTTTCTTGAACATGGTAATGAAGGCGCTTGAATTGCGGTAGCCCAGGCCGGCGGCGATGGCCGAGACGGGGGTTCCCAGCGCAAGCTGGGAGACTGCTTCGACGATGCGCAATTGCTGGCGCCATTGGCCGAAAGTCAGGCCGGTTTCTGCGCGGAACAGGCGCGCCAGGGTTCTCTCGCTGGCGCCCACCTTCGAGCCCCAGAAATCCAGGGGGTGCGAATTATCCGGCGCGGCCATCAGCAGTTCGCATATCTGGCGCAGGCGGCGGTCGTTGGGAAGCGGCAGCCCGCTTTCGTGGATTTCCTGGGCATGCTCGATTTCGCGCAGGAGCAGCGGGACGATCAAGCTATAGCGGTCGCCGCGCTTTTCGAGCTTGTCGTCGACCATGCTGCGAACCAGCTCGTCCAGCAGCGAGGTGACTTTGGTCAGCAGGCATTTCGTGCTGAGCGATGGTATGGCTTCGGGCGCAAGGTAAAGGCTGTGCATGACGACCGTGCCCACGGCATGCAATTCGTGCCCGAGGCGAGGCGGCAGCCACAGGCCGCGCATCGGCGCGACGGGCCAGACCCCGTGGGGAGTGTGCACGCGCAGCACGCCGCGCGAGGTGTAGACGAACTGGGCTTCCTCGTGGGAGTGCCAGACTTGCCGTGCGCCGTTGGAGTATTCGAAGGTGCTCGCGTGGATGGGGGGAGAGGCTTCCTTGAACGGGGAATCGGAGCGTACCAGCCAGGTCGTATCCATGAATCATCCATTTTTCGAATTTCAGACAAATTATGTCTGTTTTGCGTAATTAGCTGTCAATACATCAGATATCTGTATGGCTTATTCTAAATCAAAGATTGATTCTTATTATCATTTATTTGCTCAAAATAGGCTAAAGCATGCGCAAGTCGTATTCACGGTTCAGGAACTTTTCCCTCCAACCCATCCATGCTGCGATCTTGCGCAGCCACGCCGGCCGACGCGGCCGGCTGGGGGCTCTGGCCCTGGTATTGGCGGCTGGATCCGCTTATGCCCAGACTGCTTCGGTTCAGGACGATGCAGCACAGGCGACGCCTGCCCGCGGAGCAAGCCAGCTTGCTCCCATTGTGGTTACCGGACAAGGTCTGGAGCAGACGGGCACAGGGCCGGTCGATGGCTATGTGGCCTACAAGAGCACGGCGGGCACCAAGACCGATACGCCCCTCATCAAGACGCCGCAGGCGGTTTCGGTTGTAACGCGCGACCAGATGGATGTGCAGGGCGTGCAGAGCGTATCGCAGGCGTTGCGCTACACCTCGGGCATCAATCCGGAGCAGCGGGGCACGAATACCGATGGGCTCGAATATCTGTACAGCCGGGGCTTTCTGGTCGATGAATACTGGAACGGCTTGCGTACGCCCGGCCCAGCGGGCGGCTTCGGCTACAACGTGACGAGTTTCGATCCCTACCTTTTCGAGCGTATCGAGGTGCTGCACGGGCCTTCGTCGGTGCTGTACGGCCAGGGCTCGCCAGGGGGCGTCGTCAATCTGGTGAGCAAAAGGCCGACCGCCGCGCCTTTGCATGAAATTGGGGTTCAGACCGGCAGCTATGGCCGGGTGCAGGGCTTCTTCGATTTTAGCGGGCCGCTCGACAAGGATGGGAAGCTGCTTTACCGGATAACGGCCGACGGCTTCGATACGGGCACCCAGACGGATCATTCCAGGGAGAAGCGCGGGTCGATCGCGCCTTCCTTTACCTGGCGTCCGGACGAGAATACAAGCTTGACCGTGTTCGCGAACTACCAGTCGGATCCCGAGGCGGGCATTTATAACTCCGTGCCGGCGCAGGGCACTGTGTATGGGGGGAAAGTCTCGATTCCGCGCAGCTTCTATCCGGGCGAACCCAGCTTCGATAGTTTCCACAAGACGCAGGAGTCCGTGGGGTATGAGCTGGCGCATCGCTTCAACGACATTTGGTCGGTCAAGCAGAGCTACCGCTTTTTGCACAACGAGCAGACTATCCAATACGCGGGGGCGGACGGCGGCTATGCGCCGGATGGCACGTCGCTGCTGCGCACCACGTACCGGAATCAGGGCATGGTGAACGCGCACACACTGGATAATCAGGCCACCGCGAAGTTCAAGACCGGCTCGGTCGCGCATCAAGTGACGGTGGGGCTGGATTATCAGCATATCCAGTTCGACCATAGCTTCTATGGCTTGTCCAGCGGCTATACGGCTCCGCCGATCAGTGTCGTAAACCCCCAGTACGGCCAGGTCATGCCCGAACCGGACTTCATGTTCGGCACGTCGAATGCCCAGACCTTGAAGCAGCTCGGCGTGTATGCGCAGGACCAGGCCGATATCGGCAAGTGGTCGTTCCTGCTGGGTCTGCGCGAGGACTGGGCCGACGAGGACATGACGGCCTATAACACCGGCAAGACCACGACGCAGAAGGATCGTGCGTTCACGTGGCGCGCGGGTGGGGTGTATCAATTCGACAATGGCATTGCGCCTTATGTCAGCTATTCCACCTCGTTCCAGCCCCAGGCGGGCTCTGGCTTCGATGGCCAGGCGTTCCGTCCGTCGAAAGGCGAGCAGTACGAGGCCGGCGTCAAGTTCCAGCCCAAGGGGTACAACAGTTTCATCACTGTCGCGGCGTTCCACCTGGTGCAGGAAAACGTGCCGACGCCCGATCCGGCGCATACCGGCTTCCAAGTGCAGACAGGGGAAGTGCGTTCCCAGGGCTTTGAAATAGAAGGCCATGCCGACCTGACCAGCGCGCTGAAGCTGATCGCAAGCTATACCTATACCAATCTGCTCAACACCAAGAGCAATTCGTCGAACCTGGACAAGGTGCCGGTTGGGATCCCGCGCAATACCGCGTCGCTGTGGGCGGACTACACCTTTCGGCAGGGGGCGCTGGGCGGGCTGCAGGTGGGCGGCGGCGTGCGCTACATAGACGGCTCGTATGTGGATGCGGCCAATACGTTGAAGACTTCGCCGGTGACCTTGCTGGATCTGGCCCTGCGCTACGACTTGGGGCGCGCCTCGCCGCGATTGGCCGGCTGGACCGCCGCGCTCAATGCCAGCAATCTGCTCGACAAGAAGTATGTGGCTTCATGCAGCGGCATTACGTTCTGCACCTGGGGTCAGGGACGGGTGGTGCTGGCCAGCCTGAAGTATCAATGGTAGCTGCGTTGCGAAGCCCGATGACCCGTCGCGGCCTGCTACGTTGTCTTGCCGGTATTGCGATCCAGGCTGCGGCGTTTCCGAAGGTATCGATGGCGTCGCAGGCTGCGTTGCGCGTGGCGACGCTGGACTGGGGGCTAACGGAAATGCTGCTGTCCTTGGGGCGCGTTCCTGTGGCCATGTCGAATCCCAGGGGGTTCCGAAGCAATTTCGCGGAGTCCGTCCTGCCTGAAAACGTCATCGACCTGGGCCTCAGCTTCCAGCCGAACATGGAGCTGCTGTTGTCCCTGCGGCTCGGCCTGATTCTGATAACGCCCGAGCATGCGCATCTGTGTGCTTCCCTTGAACGGATAGCGCCGACGATGACGCTGGGTCGCTATAAATCCAGCGGTACCCCATATACGGCGGCGCGTCTGGAGACGCTGCAGTTGGCCGGCGTTCTGGATTGCGCGGATCGCGCGGGGGAGGTATTGCGCAAGGCGGATAAGGAGATCGCCGCGGCGCGTGCCAGGCTGGAAGGGCTGCCGGCGGTACGCGGCCGGCCGGTTTATATCGTGCGGTTCGTGGACGACACCTATATGCGCGTATTTGGCCGGCGCAGCATGTTTGGAGAAATGCTGGAAATGCTTGGGTTGGACAACGCCTGGAGCATGCCGGCCGGCGCCGCGGCCGGCTTTTCCATCGTGGGGATGGAGCGCATCGGGGAGAGGGCGGAAACGTCGCTGCTATACCTGAAGCCGCTGCCGGCGTCGGCAGCATCGATGATGCGCACCAGCCTGTTGTGGCGCGCCATGCCGTTCGCACGAAGCGGGCGTATTGGCGCCTTGCCCGACATTTCCGCCGATGGCGGGGTGATTTCGGCGGCGCATTTTGCGAGCGGGCTGGCGCAGGCGCTTTGCAAAAAGGAGTTCGCGTGACGAGTCTGGCAGCGGTACGCGCCTTGGCGCCGCGAGGCGGGCCATGGGTGCCGATCGTATTGATTGCGGTTCTGGCCGGCGTTCTGACGGTGCATCAACTGGGTGCGAGGCTGCCGCCCGGGCAGTGGTGGTCCGCGCTGGTCGCGCCGGACCCGGACGATATCCAGCAACTGCTGGTGCATTACGGCGTGATGCCGCGCGTCGCGGTGGCGTGGATTTGCGGCGGCGCACTTGCGCTTGCCAGCGTGGCCGTCCAGCAAGTGCTGCGCAACCCTTTGGCCGAGCCCATGACGCTTGGAATTTTTCCTGGCGCATATCTTGCCCTTCTGGTTGCCGCGGTCTTTGCGCCATCCTGGCTGAGTTTCGGGCGCGATGCCGTGGGACTGGCCGGCGCCGCCGCGGCTCTGGCGCTGGTGTTTGTCCTGGCTTCGCGCCGCGGCTTTTCGCCGCTCGCGCTGATACTTGGCGGAATGATCGTCAATTTGTACTGCGGGGCGCTTGGCTTTGCATTGACGGTCACGCATTACGACCTGCTTGTCGGGTTGATGATCTGGGGCGGCGGGGCCTTTGGCCAGCACGATTGGAGCGTGGTGTCCGCCTTGTTGCTGCGGTTGTCGCCGTGCGCCGTGTTGCTGCTGCTTTGCCTGCGTCCCATGGTGGTGATCGATGCCGGCGATGAAGTCGCCGCCAGCCTTGGTGTGTCGCTGAGGGCGACCCGCGTGGCGGTGCTCGGCCTTACCTTGCTGGTTACCGCGTTTGTGGTGAGCGCGGTCGGTGTGATTGGCTTCATCGGGTTGGCTGCGCCTTCGCTGGCGCGCCTTGCCGGGGCGCGCAGGCTGCGCGATCGGCTGTTGTGGGCGCCGGCATTGGGCGCCGCGTTGTTGTGGCTTGCGGATCAGGCCGCCCAGCAGTTTTCGGGGCCGAACGGAGGCTTTGTTCCGACCGGAGCCGTTACGTCTCTGCTTGGCGCTCCCTTGCTGTTGGTGTTGCTGCCGCGCTTGCGCGGCCAGCCGCTTCCCGTGTCCGAAACATCGGTGCCGGCAGAGCCGGCTCCAGGCAACAGGTTCCGTTTTGCGGCGTGCGTGTGCATGGTTGTCCTGCTTGCCGTCATCGGGCTGTCGCTGGGCGTTGGGCGCGGCCTTGATGGCTGGCGCCTGAACAGCATTGCGGAAATCTCATCGTTGCTGTTCCTGCGTCTGCCTCATGTGATCGCGGCAATGGGGGTGGGAGTGTTGCTGGCGCTTGCCGGCGGGATGATCCAGCGCATGACCGGCAATCCGATGGCAAGTCCCGATCTGCTCGGCATCACGGCCGGCGGCGCGCTGGGCATGACGGCGGCGCTTTTTCTTATGGCCGATCCAGGCATGGCCGATTTCCTTTTGTGGTGCGCGGGAGGCTCGGCCGCTACGCTGGCGGTATTGCTTTTCATCGGCCGCAGGTCGTCTTACTCGCCCGATAGCCTGGTGCTGGCCGGTATTACCATCAGCGCGATTTTCCAGGGGATAGTGACCATTGCGATAGCAAGCCATGATTCCCGCACCCTGGTTTTATACAGTTTGCTGGTCGGCTCCACCTACAACGTCAGCGCCGCGGCGTCGGCGCTGGTGGCGGTTCTGGCGCTTGTGTCCTTGGCGGCGGCGCCCTACTGCACGCGATGGCTGGAAATATTGCCATTGGGCGATTCCGTGGCGCGTGAACTCGGGGTCAATATCGTTGCCGCGCGCTTCGTTTTATTGTTGTTCAGCGCACTCTTGACAGCTGCAGCGACCTTGGTCATCGGGCCGCTTTCCTTCGTCGGCCTCATGGCTCCTCATATGGCGCGCATGCTCGGCGTGCGGCGTGCATGGCAGCAGTTGCTTCTGGCCGCGGCCATTGGCGCGACGCTGATGGTGGGGGCCGACTGGCTCGGCCGTTTCGTATTGTTCCCGCGGGAGATGCCAACGGGCGTCATGGCGACGTTGATCGGCGGTTTGTATCTGATAGTCATGATGTTCGTGCGTTCTCACGCTCCCAGGGCTCGTTAGCGCTAAAGGGCATCGGGCATGTTGTTTGTCGATTTTGAAGGGGCTTTATGTTTCTGCTGTTCTACCTATTGCGGAATTTCCGCTGGATGTTCCTGCTGGCGCTGTGTACGAGCGTGGTCAGCGGCTTGAGCAATGCGGCGCTGGTGGCGCTGATCAATCAAGCGCTCGGGGCCGATGGCGAGCAGCTTGCCTCGCTGGGCTGGAAATTCCTGGCAATGAGTGTGATTGTGCTGCTTACGCGGACACTGTCCTCGACGCTGTTCATGCGCATGGGGCAAAGCGCCAAGGCCATGTTGCGCATGCGCACCATAGATCGTATTGCACGGGCGTCGTATCTGCACCTGGAACGCCAGGGCGCGG
>JBEBXF010000015.1:0-20167 GCA_040391725.1 Eoetvoesiella caeni
GCCAGCTCCACCAGGCGCTGCACGTATTTGTCGATGACCAGCGTGGTCTGGCCCAGTTGCCTCAGCCGGCCCAGGCAGGCCCAGATTTCCTCGCGGATCAGCGGCGCCAGGCCCTCGGTGGCCTCGTCCAGTATCAGAAGATGGGGGTTGGTCATGAGCGCCCGCCCGATCGCCAGCATTTGCTGCTCGCCGCCCGAAAGCTGGTTGCCCATATTGCCGGCGCGTTCCTGCAAACGAGGAAACAGCGCATACACACGTTCCAGCGTCCAGGGATCGGGACTGTGCGACCGGTTGCTGGCGAAAGCGACCAGGTTTTCCTGGACGGAAAGATTCGGAAATATCTGCCGGCCTTCGGGCACGACGGCGATGCCCAGGCGCGCCACCCGGTCGGCCGTCCAGGTGTGGATGGTTTGGCCCTGGAACTTGACGCTGCCTTTGCGGATGGGGGTCAGCCCCAGGATGGAGCGCACGGTGGTGGTCTTGCCCATGCCGTTGCGCCCCAGCAGCGTGGCCATTTCTCCGGCTTGTATCGAAAAGTCGATGCCGAACAGAATCTGGCTGGCGCCATAGGCGGTTTCAATGTGCTCGACTTGAAGCAGTGCGGTCATACGGCGGCCTCGTCGCCCAGGTAGGCTTTCCTGACGTCGGGATTGCGGCGGATTTCCTCGGCGTTGCCGCTGGCGATGATGCGGCCGAACACCAGCACCGAAATGCGTTCGGCCAATTGAAATACTGCTTCCATATCGTGTTCGATCAGCAAAATGGTGGTGGTGCCGCGCAGGCGGGTGATGAGCTCGACGAGCTGCAGGGATTCGCCCGGCCCCATGCCGGCCATGGGTTCGTCCAGCAGCAGCATGCGGGGGCGCGTGGCCAGCGCCAGCCCGACCTCCAGTTGGCGCTGCTGGCCATGGGCCAGATTGCGGGCGAGCGTGCCGATGTGCTGTTCCAGCCCGACGGTGGCGGCCAGCTCGCGGGCTTCGTCGAAAAGGGCGCTGTCGCTGATGGCGGGACGCCAGAAATGCATGCTGGTGCCGCTGCGGGCCTGAACGGCCAAAGCAAGGTTGTCCAGCACCGAGCAGGACTTGAAGATATTGGTGATCTGGTACGAGCGGGCCAGGCCGAGCTGGACGCGCCGGTGCATGGGCAGGGCGGTGACGTCCTCGCCGTCGAAGAAGATACGGCCTTCGTTGGGTTGCAGGCCGCCGGCTATCTGGTGAATGAGCGTGGTCTTGCCCGCCCCGTTGGGACCGATGATGGCGTGGGTCTGGCCTGCCTGCACGGCGAGGTCGAGGTGGTCGGTGGCCACCAGCCCGCCGTAGCGCTTCACCAGTCCGCGCAGGTCGAGCAGCGCTTGCGTCATGATGTTTCTCCGCGGGATTTGGCCGTTTTGGACAGGCTGGCCAGCCCGTCGGGCAGGAACAGGATGATCAGCAGCAGGATCACCCCCATGGGCAGGGCCCAATGCGTGGTGAAGGCTGTGAGGATTTCTTCGAGGGCGAGCATGAATACGGCCCCCACGACGCCGCCGAAGAAATGGCCCATGCCGCCCAGGATGACCATGACGAGCAAAGTGCCGGATTCCATCCAGTGCAGTTGCGAGGGGCTGGCCATCATGCTTTGATTGGCGAACAGCGCGCCGCCCAGCGCGGCCAGGGCTCCGGCCACGGTGAAGCAGACCAGCTTGTAGCGGAACACCGGATAGCCGATGGCCTGCATGCGGGTTTCGTTTTCCTTGATGGCCTGTATGACCCTGCCGAAGCGCGAATTGACGAGATGATGCAGCAGGAACAAGGCTACGACCAGGATGGCCAGCACCACATAGTAGAACGCCGAGTCCGAGCCAAGATCCACCCACATGGTCGAGCGCTGTGGCAGGCTCAGGCCGTCGTCGCCGCCGTAGGTGCTGAGCGAGACGAAAATGTAGTAGATCATCTGGGCGAAGGCCAGCGTGATCATGATGAAATAGACCCCTTTGGTGCGCAGGCACATGAGGCCGATGCCGCAGGCCATCAGCGCGCCCGCCGCAATGGCCGCGGGCCAGCTGATCCAGGCCGGCATGATGTTGTAGTACATGAGTATGGCCACGGTATAGGCGCCGGTGCCGAAATAGGCGGCGTGCCCCATGCTGATCATGCCGCCGAATCCGACCAGCAGGTTCAGGCTGGTGGCGACCAGGGCGTAGATGAGCAGCCTGCTGGCAAACCCGATGTAGTATTCCAGCCCGAGGTGTTGCGCCGCGAGCGGAAATGCCAGCAGAACGGCCAGGAGCGGCAGGGTCCAGAAGGGAGAAAGGCGGTGGTGCAGGGTGCTATCGGTAAGTCTCATCAGCTTTGTGCGGGGAAAAGGCCTTCGGGCTTGAAGAACAGGACGCCGGCCATCAGGACGTAGATAAGAATGGATGCGAGCGCCGGCCCCAGGTTGGAGGCCACGTCGGCGGGCAGGAAGCTGCGGAACAGCGTGGGCAGCAGTGTGCGGCTGACGGTATCGACGCAGCCGACCAGGATGGAGCCGATGAGGGCGCCGCGTATGGAGCCGATGCCGCCCACGACAATGACGACGAAAGCCAGGATGAGTATGCTTTCGCCCATGCCCACCTGCACGGACAATATGCTGCCCAGCAAAGCGCCGGCCACGGCGCACAGGGCCGCCCCGACGCCGAATACCAGGGTGAAGATGAGCTTGATGTTGGCGCCCATGGCCGTGGCCATTTCGCGGTTCGAGGCGCCGGCCCGCACCAGCATGCCGATGCGCGTCTTGGTGACGACAAGGTACATGAGCAGGGCGATGACCAAGCCCACGGCGATGATGAACAGCCTGAACGACGAGTAGTCGAAGCCCTGCCATAGCTGGATGGGCCTGGAGATGAGTTCGGGCGTGGACAGCCGCAAGGGCTGCTCGCCCCAGACGATGCGCGCGCCTTCATTGAATATGAGGATGAGGGCGAAGGTGGCCAGCACCTGCGACATGTGGTTGCGCTGGTAGAGTCGGCGGAACACGAGGATTTCCAGGATGACGCCCACGATCATGGTGGCGCCGATGGAAAGCAGCAGACCCAGCCAGAACGAGCCGGTCAGCAAGGTAAAGGAAGCCGCGAAGTAGGCGCCCAGCATGTACAGCGAGCCATGGGCCAGGTTGATGAAGTCCATGATGCCGAATACCAGCGTCAGGCCGGCGGCCAGCAAAAACAGCATCAATCCGAATTGCAATCCGTTGAGGACGAGATTGACGAGCAGGGTAAGGTCCATGCATGGGTCTCCGGCCGCGCGCCGGCGATTCGGCGTAGTGTTTATGGCAGCGGCTTATTGTTTTAGGTATAAAACTTTTAGATGCTAAAGATATAGGAAGCCTGGCGGCCTAGCAATACAGAAAAACACTAACCCATGGCCGGCGCCCAGAGGGTCGGCGCATCGCGGCCTCGCCGTTTGCCGGAGGGAGCCAGAGATTGCTATAGTGCGCATGCCTCGAGTCTTTCTTCTTCATTTATCGGATCATGCTCAAAATCTATCACAATCCCCGCTGCGGAACTTCGCGCACCACATTGCAGATTCTGGAAGAGCGCGGGCTGAAGCCCGAAATCATCGAATATCTCAAAACCCCTCCAAGCCGCGACGAGCTGGTCGCCCTCATCAAGGATGCGGGGCTGACCGTGCGCGGGGCGATGCGCAGCAAAGAGGCGATCTATCAGGAATTGGGGCTCGACGACGAGACCCTGAGCGACGATCAACTGATCGATGCCATCGTGGCGCATCCCATCCTGATGAACAGGCCCTTTGTCGTCACCGACAAGGGCGTGCGGCTTTGCCGCCCGGCCAACGAGGTCGACGCCATTCTTTGATGCCGCGCTTCCGCAAAAGCGCCCGGGTGCGCCGGGACGGATCCGCCAGGCGGGTATATTCACATGGCTCCATAATGGGAGTATAATTTGTCCATAATTGGAGTATCCATTATGGAACTTGCCTATACCTATCCAGTCAGCCGCTTCGAGCCCGCCACCGTCGTCGACTTGAACTCCCGCGCGGCGCGCGAGCGCCTGTCCAAGTCCGCGCTGAAGGGTTTCTTCAAGCTGGCGCAGGCCTGGGGCCTGCGCGACGAAGAAGCCTGCGTGCTGCTTGGCGGCATTTCCAGCAGCGCGTTTTACGAGTGGAAGAAAAAGCCCGGACGCCTGCTCGAGGTGGATCGCATCACGCGGGTTTCCTATTTGCTCGGAATCTACAAAGCCCTGCATATTCTGTATGGCGACGACCTGGCCGATCGCTGGGTCAAGCTGCCCAACAGCAATGTCATTTTCTCGGGCCGCACGCCGCTCGAGTACATGCAGGAGGGTGGGCTGCTTGCCATGCAAACCGTGCGCAGGCTGCTCGATGCGCGGCGGGGCGGGGTTTGATGAGGGCTGCGGCTGAACCGCCTTTGTCGTTATTGCGGCAATTCGACACCTACCGGCTGCTGCCTTCGCGATTCGCCGATCTCGAGGATTCCGTCCTGGCGCCGCTGTCCGACAACGACGCGCATCTCAAAGACTTGTTCGATCTGGACAACGCTACCAATCATCGTCTCATGGGCGAGCGCGGAGGGCTGGCGGGAATCGGCGTCGACGAACTGGTGTTCGGCGTCCCCTGTTTCCGCATCGTCAATGCCGCCTATACCTATCCGCGCCCCGAAGGCAGCCGGTTCAACGGCGGCGACCGGGGCGCCTGGTATTGCGCCTTCGACCTCGACACCGCCATGGCGGAAATCGTCTTTCATAAATCGGTCGAATATTCCGAGATCGGCTATTTCCAGGACAGCGTGGCCTACCAGGCATTTCTGGCCGACTTTTCCAGCCAGTTCCACGATCTTCGCAATGCGCCGCGGTTTGCGGGCTGCCTGTCGCCCGACAGCTATATTGCATCCCAGGCCCTGGCCGAGCGGCTTCTGGAGGCGGGCTCCATGGGCATCGTCTATCCCAGCGTGCGCCGCCAGGGCGGCGTCAATCTGGCCTGTTTCCGGCCCGCATTGGTGAACAACGTCCGCCGCGGCGCGACATTTCAACTGACTTGGTCGGGGTCGCCCGTACCGGCGGTTTCAACCTTGAGCTAAAGGATATTCGTGGACTCGCGGTCTTGTCTGAAAGCGGCGGTGCGCTGTGCGTTGTTGTGGGTATTGGCATTGCCGGGCGCATGGGCCGGACCCACGCTGGCCGAATGCCACGGCATGAAAAACCTGATCTTCGTTGCGCACCAGGACGACGATCTGTTGTTCATGAATCCCGACATCGACCAGACCATCGATGCGGGCGGCTGCGTGGAAACGGTTTATCTTACTGCCGCCGAGCGGGGCGAGGGCATGGGCTACATGCTGGGCCGCGCGCGGGGCGTGCGCGCCGCCTATGCCGTCATGGCCGACGACAGCGACAACTGGACCGAATCCGTCGTGAAATACGGCGGCCGGCACCAGGCCCGGTTCTCGCTCAATGCCAATCCCAAAGTCGTCCTGATCCACATGCGCCTTGAAGACCCCTGGCTGGGCAAGGGCTGGGGCAGCCTGACGCCGCTGAGCCGCGTCGAGTCCGTCAAGGGAACCAGCGCCAAGGCCCTGGGCCCCTACAACGAAAGCTATACGCGCGCCGATCTGGTGGCCGCCCTGGCCGCCATGATCGCCGACTTCCAGCCGACCATCATCCGGCATATGGACGACTCGATTGCCATACCGTATACGTCGCTTTGCTGGCGCTGCATCGGCCACGATCATCCCGACCATATCGCCAGCGCGAAACTGGTGCGCGACGCCATGCTGCTGGCGCCGGGCAACTACGATGAAGCGGCCTACGTCGACTACCCAACGCAAGAGCGGGGGGCCAACCTGACCACGGCGGAAATCGCGTCCAAGGTCGCGGCGTTCAAGCGTTATGCCCAGGACGATTACCAATACTGTCCAGAACCCGCCGTATGCAAAGAGCCGCTGGGAACCGCGGCGTCCTGGGTGCAGCGCACCTACTATGTGGTGCGTCACGATGTGCCGCCGGCTCTGGCGGGAACGGGGCACGGCAGCTACCTGTTGTTTACGACGGGCGAGCAGAACAGCGCCGCCAATGTGCTGCTGGGCCGCGATCCTCGCTGGGAGCCTTTGGGCGGACGCACCGCCGATGGCGTGGTGGCGTTCAACTGGGCCGATGGCGCGGCGGGGATCATGACGCGCGATGCGACGGGCCAGCTATGGATAAAAAGCCGGCAGGCGGGGCCGGAGTGGCTGGCCTGGCGGCTGGTGCCGGGGATGCGAAGCCTCCACTTGCCCCGGGTGCTGGCCCAAAGCGACGGCAAGCCGGCATTCCTGATTCTGGGCGACGATGACCGCTTGCGTTATTGCCCGGGCATTGCTCACGATGGGCATCTCGGCCTGCCGTGCTCGGTCTTGCCCGTCCTGGCCGGCATGCTGCGTGGGCCGGCTTTCGCCCTGACCGGCGACGGCCGGGCCGCGGTGTTTGCCGGCGATCGGGCCGGCCGGCTTTGGATCACCACCCAAAACGCAAGCAACCCCGATGCGTGGGAAGCCTGGCGCAAGCTGCCTCTGGCTCGCTCTGCGGGAGGGTTGGCCGCCATGCGCAACGCCAAGGGAGCCATCGAGCTGTATTGGCGGGATCTGCGCTCCGGCGACATGATGCGCATGGTTCGCGAACCGGGCCTGCGTGGGCGTTTCCGATGGGGTGTGCCGCAGAACCTGGGATTCAGCTACGTGGGGCGTCCCGCCATCGGACTCAATGAGTATGGGCGGGTTGCGGTTGCGGCCCTGGAACGGGTGGGCGGTTCACTGATCCTGTACGAAGCGCAAGGCGTGACGACGGTGGGCGTCAACGCGAAGTCGGCGCCCGCTTTGCGCACGGTCGATGGGCAACTGATTCTGGTTTCGCGCAGCAGCGATGTCAGCCAGACGTACTGGCTATGGAAACGTGTGAGCGGAGTCTGGACGCCGCCCCGGCTTTTGGCCGCGCCGCCGGGCACAGGCGGCGAGTCCTATACCGAACCCGTCCCGGCCCCGGCCCCGGATACCGCCAAGCCCCCATTGCAAAACGCAACGCTGCCTGTCGGCTGGAAACCCGAGGCTGGCGGAACGGCCGGCGGTTCCCTGGCGGCGCCGCCGGCGGCGAGTTCCGTGCAACCCAGCTAGACCCCGCACGAGTCTCCTTTGGGAGGCGGCTGGCCGCAATCTGCTTCGGCTATGGTTTGTCTGCCTTTCGCTTGTCTTCCTTCAGCCTGGCCCGGCCTTCGTCCAATTGCCTGAGGCGGGTTTCGTCCAACGAAGGATAGGCAAGCCGCAGTTCCTTGAGCGTGTCGATGATGATTTCCGAGACGATCAAGCGCATCGTGTTTTTATCGTCGGCGGGAATGACATGCCAGGGGGCTTCGGACGTGCTGGTGGCGTTCAGGCATTTTTCGTAGGCGGCCATGTAGTCCGGCCAGAATCGGCGTTCGTCCAGGTCGCCGAGGTTGAATTTCCAGTTTTTTTCGGGAACCTCCACGCGCTCCAGGAGCCGCTTTCTTTGTTCTTCCTCGGAAACGTGCAGAAAGAACTTGACGATGCGGGTACCGTTGCGGGCCAGATGGCTTTCCAGTTCGTTGATGGATCGATAGCGCTGCTCCCAGATGGATACGTCCTTGGCCAGGGCATCGGGTATGTTCTGGGCCAGGAGCAGGGCGGGGTGGACGCGCGCAATCAGAACTTCTTCATAGTATGAGCGGTTGAAAATGCCGATCATGCCGCGCTCGGGCAGCCGCTGGACCGCGCGCCATAAAAAATCGTGCCTGAGTTCGAGCGCGGTCGGCTGCTTGAAGCTGGAAACCTGGCAGCCCTGTGGGTTGATGCCCGACATGACCGCCTTGATGGTGCTGTCCTTGCCGGCCGCATCCATGGCCTGGAAAATGATCAGAATGGCGTACTGGCCCGAGGCGTAGAGTTTCTCCTGAAGCTCGCCAAGCGTTTCAACCTGCTCGCGCAAGCTCTGGCTGTAGTCGTCTTTTGATTTGTAGAGCGGCTTGATTCCGGTCGGGGCTTCGTCCAGCCGAATCGTTTTGTGCTCGTGCACTCGGTAGTCGTCGAGATCGATTTTCATAAGGCTCCGTTTGCTTGAGTTCCTGGCGTGGGCGTTGCATTACGGCGTGGGCGAATACGGTGCGGCGGGAGTGAACCATACGACGACGCTGCCCTGAACGAATACGGGAGCGGGCAGGGGATTGCCGCCTTGCGCGACGTGGATCAGGTACATGGGCTTGTCGGCGCTCAGCCCGTTGAAGGCATTGGTATTGATGGCGTTGCCCTTGAGGGCGACGCATCTTGCCGTGCCGTTCCAGCACAAGCGGGTTTGCACGACGCTGCGGGACGCGTACGAAATGCTGGCGTGCACGCGGCTTATGGTCGCGGAGCTTGCAGGGCGCGCCGAGGCGTCGGCGGGAAAGTATTCAACGGCCATGTCGGCGCCGCCGCGGCTGATGGCCGGACTGACGCGTGTTGTGCTCCACGAGGCGGATCCTGCCTTGCTTGCGGGCGCAAACGCCAGCAGTACCGGCAAGGCCAGCAGGCAAAAGGCGGATCGCGCGGTGATCGGCATGACTTTCATGTGGTTCCGTGGTGGCGGGATGGAGAGGGCGGCGTTTTGCGGCTTGCTTCGAAGCTATTTTGCTTCGAATGTTTCCACCGCCCGCGCTTGCGGGCAGTTATAGTATATGAAGTCTTGTTCACTTCGATGATTTTCATGCAGAAATCCACTGCCGCCTCCCGGTTTGCACCCTCCCACCAGTTTCACGAAGGCAACCCGCTGGCCGAGCGCAATGCCTTGCGCGTGATGATACTGACCCTCGTCATGATGGTCTTCGAAATCGCCGGCGGCTGGTACTACAACTCGATGGCCTTGCTGGCCGACGGCTGGCACATGAGTTCCCATGCTTTGGCGCTGGGCCTGGCCGTTACCGCCTATGCGTATGCGCGCAAGCTGGCGTCCGACCAGCGCTTTGCCTTCGGCACCTGGAAGATCGAAGTGCTTGGGGGCTATACCAGCGCGCTCATGCTGGTGCTGATTGCCGGCCTGATGGTCTATGAGTCGGGCGAGCGGCTGCTCAGCCCCAGCCCCATCTATTATGATCAGGCCATCCTGATCGCGGTGGTCGGCTTGCTGGTGAACCTGCTCTCGGTGTGGATGCTGGGCCTGGACGGCGCGGGGCACGCCCATCATGGCCACTCGCACAATCACTCGCATGGCCGGGCAATCGAGCCGGATCATACGCATGCGCATGAGCATGCCAACGACCACGGCCATGCGCACGGCGCTTGCGCGCAGGGGGCCCTTGGCAGCGCGCGGGCGGCATCAGCCCCGAGCGGCGCCGAGGCGGGAATACGGCCGCGCGGGCCGGATCACCAGGACTTGAACATGCGTTCGGCCTATGTGCACGTTCTGACCGATGCCGCGACGTCGGTGCTGGCCATTGTCGCCTTGCTGGGGGGCCGCTTTCTTGGGCTGGGCTGGCTGGATCCCGTTATGGGGCTGGCGGGCGCCGTGGTGGTCCTGGTCTGGGCCGTCGGCTTGCTGCGGGAGTCGGGCGGTATTTTGCTGGACGCGGAAATGAACGCGCCCATTGTGCATAAAATACGCGAAATCATTGCCGCCGTACCCATCGACGCCGAGGTCTACGACCTGCACGTATGGCGGGTCGGCAAAGGAAAATACGCCTGCATCGTCGGCGTCGCCACCGATGCCGACGTCACCCCCGAGTATTTCAGGCACAGGCTCGAGGCGAACAGCGAATTGGCCCACATCACGGTGGAAATCAACAGGCTTGCCGCCGACGCCTGAAGGCCGGCCGTTTACTTTTTGCGTATCGACATGAACTCCGACGACTCTTGCGTCCTGCTTTTTTCGTATGGCACTTTGCAGCTGGAAAGTGTCCAGCTTGCCTCTTTCGGCCGCCTGCTGCATGGGCAGCGCGACAGCATGCCTGGCTATAAAAGCGTTTTCATAGAAATCACCGATCCTGACGTCATCGCCAAGAGCGGCACGAACCAGCACCCCATGGTCATCCCCAGCCATGACCAGGACGACGAGGTGAGCGGGCAATTGTTCCGCATTACGCCGCAAGAACTGGCCGCGGCGGATGCCTACGAGGTGGGTGATTATCAGCGGGTCGAAGTCGCGCTGAAGTCGGGCAAGCGGGCCTGGGTGTACGTGCAGGCCGGCCAGGGCCGGAACGGGTAGAAGCTATTCCACGCCCATCAGTCTGGCCATGCGCGCACGCCATTGGCTGCGCGGCTGGAATCCGGGCAGTTTGCGGGCATGGGCCTCGACGGCTTTCATGAGTTCGTCGTCGGACAGGCTGAAATCGACCGGCACGCGCATGGGCTGATCCACATACCACGGGGTGTCGATGAACAGTTCGAGCCGATTGCCTTCGGGATCGCGGAAATACACGGAAACGGCGTTGCCGTGCGTGACCGGATGGATATCGCTGGCTTCGGTGGCAGGCAGCCTGGCGTACAGGTTTTTGAGGGTTGCCAGGCTGTCGGCCCGCAGCGAAATCTGGTTGATGATATTGAAGGACAGGTTGTCGGGCCGGCCTGTCGCCAGAACGATTTGATGGTGTTCGTCGGGGTCGCGGCTAAGGAATACCAAGTTGAAATCGCCGTTGGGCCCAGGCAGCGTGCCGCGATCCGTGACGAAGAAGCCCAGCAGGTCGTGATAGAAATGCTCCATCTTTTTGATATCCTGCACGTAAAAGCCAACGTGGCTGAAGGACAGTCCTTGTCGCATAGCGGTCTCCACATTTATCATTTATCAATATTATCCTATTTTTATAAAATAGATCCAGCGATAAATTTTCATAAATTATCGTATAATGATATTTAAGGAAAATTTGAACAAGCCGCTGCCGCGGCGCAGCTTGCCGAGTCCCGCCCGATTTGTTCAGAAGTTTCCCAGGCAATTCCAAAAACAAGGAGACTGGCATGTTGGACGTAGCAATCATCGGTTTGGGTCCGGTCGGAGCCACTCTGGCTAATTTGCTGGGCAAGCTGGGGCTGTCCGTGGTTGCCTTCGACCGCGCGACGGAAATCTTTCCGCTGCCGCGGGCCGTGCATTTCGACGGTGAAACCATGCGTGTTTTCCAGGAGGCAGGCATCACCCCGCAGTTGCTGGATTATTGCCATGTGTCGCCGGGCATGAAATTCGTGGATCCCGGCGGAAAGCTGCTGGTCGACTGGCCCAGGCCGATGGAGGTCGGCTCGCAGGGCTGGCATCCCAGCTATCGCTTTCATCAGCCCGACCTCGAACGCCTGTTGCGCGAACGGCTGCGCGACAGGCCCGGCGTGCAGGTCAAGCTCGGCTGCGACGTCTATGCCGTGGACGAGCACGACACCCACCTTACCCTGCGCTATGAAGACGTCGCCAGCGGCGGGCTTGCCAGCCTGGATGCCCGCTTTGTGGTGGGGTGCGACGGCGCGCGCTCCCTCGTGCGGCGGCTTATCGGATCCGAGCTCGAAGATCTGGGCCTGCACGAAAAATGGCTGGTGTTCGACGCCATTCTCAAAGGTTCGTGGTCGAGGTCGCTGGGCGACTTCAGCATACAGTTCTGCAATCCCCAGCGCCCCGCCACCTACGTCCGCGGGGTAGGAAACCGCAGGCGCTGGGAAATCATGCTGATGCCCGGCGACAACGTGGCCGAAATCTCGCGTACCGAAAACATCTGGCCCCTGGTCGAGTCATGGATCTCGCCCGACGAAGCCGACATCGAACGCGGCGCCGTGTATACCTTCCACTCCGTGATCGCCCAGCAATGGCGCAAGGGCCGCATGCTGCTGGCGGGGGATGCCGCGCATCAAACGCCGCCGTTTCTGGGGCAGGGCATGTGCGCGGGAATCCGCGACGCCGCCAACCTGGCCTGGAAGCTGCAGGCCGTCGTCTCGGGCCGTTGCGCTTCCAGCCTGCTCGACACCTATCAAGCGGAACGACACCCGCATGTCGACGAATACATCAGGCTGGCCGTCCGGCTGGGCAGGCTCATCCAGGCGACCGGCGACGCGCAGGTGCGCGAGCGCGACCAGCAGTTCGCGCAAGGCCCTGAGCTCATGCGCAGCATTACCCCTGTATTGGGCGCCAGTGCCTTGAACGATGGGCAGGGCGGGGCGGGCACGCTTTCGTGGCAGCCTTTGCTGCGGGACGGAAGCTATATGGACGACAAGGTGGGGATGAATTTTTACGTGGTGGCCCGGCCGGGCCTGATCGACGACGAACTCAAGGCGGTGTGCGCGGCGTTTGCGGTAAAGCCCGTACTGGTGCCGGCGGACGAGCCGGCCATTGCCGACTGGCTGGATGCTCTGGGCGCCGGCATGGTGGCTGTCCGCCCCGACCGCTATTTGCTGGGCACCGCCAATACGCCGCAGGAACTCCAGGGTTTATGGGCCAGGCTGGCGCACGTTGTGGCTTAGCTGGCGGGCGGTCGACGTCAGCAGTTCGAGCAGCTTGTCGTAGTTCATGAACTCGATCCGGCGGGCCGGAATCACCAGCGCCAGGGCGCCGACGGCCTGCGGCCCGTCGTCGAAAAACGGCACGGCGATGGCGCCGACGCTGGGTTCGAGTTCGCCCTTCGATAGATAATGCCCGGCCTTGCGGGTTTTTTGCAGCGTTTCCCAGAAGATTTCCCAAGTGGCCGACAACGGAAACCCGGCCAGTTCCTGGGCGTGGTTTTCGTACAGGCGCTTGAGCCTGGCCTTGGGCAGGGTGGCCAGAATGACCTTGGGTGCCGCGCCAAGAAACAGCGGCCTGGAGCGTCCGCGTCCGTAGGCCAGGCGCAGGCTGTTCGGCCCGGATTCCCGATGGGTATCGATGATTTCCTCGTCGAACAGACGGGTCATGACGCAGTCGCAGTCGGTTTGTTCGGCCAGGGCGCTCATGAGCGGCTGGCCCGCGGTGTAGTAGAGGTCGGTGGTGCGCAGTTGATAGTCCAGCGTAATGATGCGCGGGCCCAGCGTGTAGTGGCCGTTGCCCAGGCGCAGCAGCAGCCCCGCGCCCACCAGTTCCCGAAGATAGCGATAGCTCGTGGGGGCCGAGCAGCCGATTTCGTCGGAAATGCCTTCGGCCGACCAAAGCGGCGCCTCGACGGTGAACAAATCGAGAATGGACAGCATTTTGGCGAGACTGGACATAAAGGCCCTCAAGGAATGCAAGCGCTTTCGGAGCGCGCCTTTCACATGGCGACAGTCCGGAGATTGTAGCCGGACTTATAGCGGTTTGATTCTCGTCTTATATTATTTTTCAGGTAATTTTCCGATTGATTTTTTATAATTTCAATTATATTATCAAATTGTGATAATAAAATGACTTATAAGAGCGCCAGGCAGCACGCCGCTCAATGAATTTCTACCTCAACGGAGACAAAGCATGCAACATTTCAGGCTCAAATACCTGGCCGCCGCAAGCCTGCTGGCCTGCGCGGCATCGGCCCAGGCCGACATCAATATCGGCGTCATTCTGTCGACCACCGGCCCGGCGGCTTCGCTGGGTATTTTCGAGAAGAACGGCGTATTGCTTGGCCCTACCGAGGTGGCGGGCCAAAAAATCAACTATCTGTTCTTCGACGATGGCAGCGACGCCACCACGGCGGTCAAAAACGCCCGCCGCCTGATCACCGACGACAAGGTCGATGCCATCATCGGGCCTACCGTCACCCCCGCGGCCATGGCGCTCATTCCCGTCGTCGCCGAAGGCAAGACGCCCAATATCACCCAGGGGCCCACCAACTCGCTGGTTCAGCCCATGGACGCTCAGCGGCACTGGGTATTCAAAACCACCACCAACGACGAGCACGAAGCCAATCCGCTTTTTGCGCAGATGGCGCATACCCATGTCAAGAAGCTGGCTTTCATCGGCTTTTCGGACGGCTATGGCGACCAATGGGAAAAACTCACGCGCCGCTATCTGAGCTCACCCGACAGCCCGGCCAAGGGCATCGAACTGGTCGCGGCCGAGCGCTATGCCCGCCCCGATACCTCGGTGACCTCGCAGGTTCTGAAAATGCTGTCCAAGAATCCCGATGCCGTCCTGATCGCCGGATCGGGCGGCGGGGCGGCCACGCCGGTTCTCGAGCTGCGCAAGCGCGGCTATAAAAAAGACATCTACGTCACGCTGGGCGCCACTTTCGGCGATTTCCTCAAGATATCGGGAGCCGACGCCGAAGGCATCTACGCGCCGTTCGCGGCCGTCATGGGTGTAAATCAGGTTCCCGATTCGTATACGGCCAAAAAGGGCGTCGAAAAATTCGTCGCGCTCTACGACGGCAAATACGGCAAAGGCACATCCAATATCTTCGCGGCCGGAGGCTGGGACGCCACCCAGCTCATCGCCGAAGCCGCTCCCGTCGCGCTGAAAAAAGCCAAGCCCGGCACGCCCGAATTCCGGGCCGCTCTGCGGGACGCGATTGAAAGCATACATAACTACGACGGCGCGCGCGGCCGCTACAGCATGACGCCGCAAGACCATGCCGGCCTGGATGCCAGCGCCCTGATGCTGGGGCAGATGCAAAAAGGACACTGGACCTACGTGAAGCCGTAAAGGCCGCCACCCTATTGCCGCTCGTGCACGCCGATCCAATCGAGACGAAGTGTTACAAGCCCTTCAGGCCTTATCGCCGCCGGTCCCAGACTATTCGGCACGATAAGGTCAAAATGGCTTCCAGTTTCAGAAAATTACAGCGCTTGACTTGTTTCGGGAAGTTTTCATAATGGATTTCAAGCCTGCTGCAATGGCGGGCTTTACACACAGAAAACCGTTCAATTCCTGGAAAAAAGGAGAATGCACATGTTGCGTTACGCGGTCATCTTTTTTGTCATCGCAATCATTGCCGCTGTGTTCGGCTTTACAGGCATCGCTGCCGGGGCTGCGGAAATTGCCAAGATTCTGTTCGTCGTCTTCCTGGTTATTTTCATTATTACGCTTTTGCTGGGTGTGTTGAAAAAGTAGCGTTGCCGCTCGCAGTCAAACCCGAAATGACGGTTGAGCAACCTTATTGCGGGCCCATGGGTTCTTGGCGGCGGTATACTTTGCGCCATGAAAAAGCTAGTTCAAACCCGTCATATAGAAACCGTCTCGGTTCGGATAACCGGCCGGGTGCAAGGTGTCGGCTTCCGGGCGGCCACCGTGCGCCAGGCCCACTCCATGGGCATTACGGGCTGGGTGCGCAACAACGACGACAATTCCGTCGAGGCGCTGCTGCAGGGCCCGCACGACCAGGTCGATCGCATGCTATCCTGGCTGCTGTCGGGGCCGCCGGCCGCCAGGGTGGCCGAGGTACAAAGCACGGAAGTTCTTACCGAAAGGCATTTCGACCGCTTCGAACAAATCTGAATCAAGCCGCGGTCTGTGCCGCAATGGCTAGGGTGGCATTCATGAACCATGCCCGGCATCGCCGGGACTATCCCGCCGGGGTTGCCGCGCAAGGCCCGGAATCAAAACAGCGAGAGAAAAAATGGGCTTGTTGGTCAACGGCAAATGGGTGGATCAGTGGTACGACACCTCGAAAAGCGGCGGAAAGTTCATTCGCAGCGATGCCCAGTTCCGTAATTGGATCACGCCGGACGGCAGCGCCGGGCCAAGCGGCGATGCAGGCTTCGCCGCCGAGCCGGGCCGCTATCATTTGTACGTTTCATGGGCCTGCCCCTGGGCGCACCGCACTTTGATATTGCGCAGGCTCAAGGGGCTGGAGAACATCATAGGGGTTTCGGCGGTCAATCCGTACATGGGCGATCACGGCTGGACATTCGAACCCGCGTCCGGCGTCATCGCCGATCCCGTGGCCAATGCCCGCTACCTTTACGAAGTCTATTGTCGGGCCGTGCCCGACTACAGCGGCCGCGTCACGGTGCCCCTGCTGTGGGACTTGAAGAGCGAAACCATCGTCAACAACGAATCGTCGGAAATCATCCGGATGCTGAACAGCGCCTTCGACGGGGTAGGCGCCGCGCCCGGCGACTATGCGCCCAGCGCCTTGCTGGCGCAGATCGACGCCGTCAATGCCCGCGTTTACGACGCCATCAACAACGGCGTGTACAAGGCGGGCTTCGCAACGGATCAAAACGTGTACGAGGGCGAAGTCGCCAGTTTGTTCGGCGCTCTGGACGAAATCGAAGAGCGGCTGGCCACGAGCCGCTACCTGGTGGGCGGGCGCGTCACCGAAGCCGACTGGCGCCTGTTCACGACATTGATACGCTTCGATGCGGTTTACTACAGCCATTTCAAGTGCAATATCCGGCGCATTGCGGACTACCCGAACCTGGGCGGTTATTTGCGCGAGCTGTATCAGTGGCCGGGGGTCGCTGGAACGGTAAACTTCCAGCACATCAAGCAGCACTACTATCGCAGCCACCCGACCATCAACCCCAATGGCATCGTGCCGCTGGGGCCTGTGTTGGATCTGGACGCCCCGCATGGGCGCGGGCATCTGGCCTAGGAGCTATTAGCAGGCCCTGGGGCGCCATGCTCTTTTCTTATCGCCGTCGGCCCGAGCCTTTGGCGCGCAGGCTGGCCAGTTCTTGTTCAAGCTGCGACACGCGTTGCAGCAGATTCAAGGCCAGGGCCAGGCCGTTGGGATTGAGTTCGAAATCGTCGCGCAGGCGGCGCGCGGTACGGGCCACGACGACGCAGTCGGCGCGAAAAAAGTAATTGCCCGGATCGGCGTTGGCGGGTTCGAGGATGCCGGTTTCCACCAGATCCATGATGTCTTGTTCAGCCAGTCCCGACACTTCGACGATATGAGCCAGAGAACAGATGTCCGAGTCGTTGAGCCAGACGCTTTCGGTCAAGGACAGGGTGGTCGTGGTTGGGGTCATGATTATGCTCCTGCGTTGGCTTGCGCGCGCGGCTTGAAGCTGGAGGCGGCGGCAAGCTGGCCATAGAGTTCGCGCTCACGCTCGGTCGTGGTCTTGGGCACTTCGATGTGCACGATGGCATACAGGTCGCCCTGGACGTCGCCGCTTGTCGGCAGGCCGCGCCTGGACAGGCGCAGCTTGCGCCCGGCGACGGTGTTTGGCGGGATGGTCATTTCGACCGCGCCGCCCAAAGTGGGAAGCTCGACCGAGGCGCCGAGCACGGCTTCCCAGGGGGCCAGAGGCAGTTCCATGTACAGGTCGCGGCCGTCGACACGATAAAGCGAGTGGGGCTGGACTTTCATGATCAGGTATAGATCGCCCGGCTTTCCGCCGTTCAAGCCTGTGCCGCCCTTGCCCGGCAGGCGCAGGCGCTGGCCGTCGGAGGCTCCTTTGGGGATGTTGACCCGGAAAGTATGCGGCACGCGATGCAGCAGCCCCTGTTTATCGTACTCAGGCACGGCGATGCTGATTTCCGTTTCGGCGCCTGTATAGACTTGCTCCAGCGTAACGGGCAGGGAAACTTCGAAATCCTGGCCATGGACGGGCCGCTGCGCGCGGTGCTGCTGCTCGGATCGCTGGGCCTGCGCGAACGCCGCCAGCAGGTCGGCAAGGTCGACGTCGGAAAAGCCGGCGGCGGATTCATGGAACTGTTCCTGCCATTGATGCGGCGGCACGAATTCCTCGCCTTGGCTGTAAGTGCCCAGGTTGTCGTAGGCGGCGCGTTTTTCGGGGTCTTTGAGTGTTGCGTAGGCCTCGGCGGCTTGCTTGAATTTTTCTTCGGCCCCGGGCTCTTTGGAGACGTCGGGGTGGTATTTGTGGGCCATTTGGCGATAGGCCTTTTTTATGTCGGCCTGGGAAGCATTGCGCTCCAGGCCGAGCACTTTGTAGTAATCAACGTATTTCATTGAAACTCGCAAAAAGGTTGACGTATGGCGGGCCCGGCAGCCGTTCGGGGCGCGAAAACCCTGTTTGAAAAATCCAGGCACGTAAAAATTATGACCCCGGACGCAAAACAAGACAAGCCGGGCGGGAGCGCCGCGATGGCTGATGGCCCGCCTGCTTTTTGTTCCAGCGTAGGTCGCGTCCCGCGGCCGTGGCCAGGCCTGCGCGGAGTCATTGGCGGCAGCCGGCTATGCGCCGGTCTTGCCGGAGTCTTCATGCAGCATGGCCTGGATGTCCGCCGCCAAAAGATCGTTCATGCGTTCGCTGCTTTCGCGGCTGGCAATGATGTACCGCTCTTCGTCTTTCCAAAGAGGGGCCAGCTTCTGGAACGCATTGGCGTCGTGCCTGCGGAACAAGTGCGCCGCGCGCTGCGCCTGGGAGTCCTTGAAGCCCAGCGACTTCAGCGCCTGGGCGCCCAATGCCAGGCTGGCTTCGAAGGTCTCCCGCTCGATGCCGTGCGCGCCCTTGTCCAGCAAGTGGTAGGCATGGCGCCTGTCGTAGGCGCGCGCCAGTATCTTCAGGTTGGGGAAGTGGCGGGCCGCTTCTTCGACCAGGGTTTCGGCCTGGTCCCTGTCGTCGATGGCCACGATGAGCAGCTTGGCGTCGGCGGCGCCCGAGGCCTTGAGCAGGTCGAGTCGGGTCGCGTCGCCGTAGTAGACCCTGCGCCCGAACCGCCGGACCAGTTCGACCTGCTCGGCGCTGGCGTCGAGCGTCGAGGTTTTGAAGCCGTTGACGATAAGAAGCCGTGCGGCGATTTGCCCGAAGCGCCCGAAGCCGGCGACGATGACATCGGGGCGGGTTTCGAAGGCTTCGTTCTCCGGTTCCGGCGCCGAAGAAAGGCTGTGCGAGCACCAGTGCTTGTAGGCGATGAGCGCCAGCGGCGTAAGCGCCATCGAGATGGCCACGGTTGCCGTGGCCAGAACGGCGGTCTGCTCCTGGATGATGCCGGCAGCCGAAACAATGCCCAGCATGACGAAGGCGAATTCGCTGCCTTGGGACAGCGCCGCCGCAGTCAGCGACGCCGATCGGCCATCCATGCGAAATGCCCTGGCAACGGCGAACGCCACTACGAACTTGACGGCCATGAGGCCGGCGACCAGGGCGGCCAGCACGGCAAGATGAGCGGCGATGAACCCCAGGTTCAATCCCACTCCGACCGAGATGAAGAACAGCCCAAGCAGCAGTCCGCGGAAGGGTTCGATGTCGCTTTCGAGTTCGCGTCGGTATTCGCTGTCGGCAAGCACCACGCCGGCCAGGAACGCGCCCAGCGCGGACGACAGGCCGACGGCTTCCATGAGCAGGGTGACCGCGACCACCAGCAGCAGCGCGGACGCGGTGAAGATTTCGCGTGCGTGCGAGTTGGCGATGAAGCGGAAAGCCGGCCGGGTCAGGTAGCGTCCCGCCACGACGATCAAGGCCATTGCCGCGAGCACGGCCAGGGCGTGCGCCCATGACGGCAGTCCGGCCAGCATGCCTTGGCCGCCGGGCGCCGCTGTGGAAAAAGCGCCGTCGGCGGCCAGCATGGGCAGGGCGGCGAACATGGGAATGGTGGATATGTCCTGGAACAGCAGGATGCCGAAGGTCGCCGTTCCGGCGGCCGTGTGTTGCAGCCCGCGTTCAGCAAAGGTTTGCAGCACCACCGCCGTGGACGACAACGCCAGGATGAAACCCAGCGCCAGGGCGGCGCGCCATTCCAGCCCCAGCGCCATGATGGCGGCAGCCAGCGCCAGGCCGGTCGCCAGAACCTGGGCGCCGCCCAGCCCGAACAAGAGGCCGCGCATGGCCCAGAGCCGGGACGGGCGAACCTCCATGCCGATGAGGAAAAGCATGATGACGACGCCGAATTCGGCGAAGTGCATGACGCCGGCGTGATTGCTGACCAGATGCAGCGTGAACGGACCGATGAGAACGCCGGCCAGCAGATAGCCCAGCACGGATCCCAGGCCGAATCGCCGGGCGATGGGAACGGCGACGACGCCGGCGCCAAGATAAACCACCGCCAATGGCAACAGGCTTGCGCCGTCCATATGTCGTATGCCTTTTAAAAAGAAAGAATGTTATATCCGGAGATACTTGTTCAGGAAGTCCAGCGTGCGCAGCCAGGCAAGCTTGGCGGCGGCTTCGTCGTAGCGCGGGGTGGTGTCGTTGTGGAAGCCGTGCTGGACGTTGGGATACATGTATTCTTTATAGACGATATGGTTGGCCTTGAGCGCTTTTTCGAACGCGGGCCATCCGGCGTCGATGGCTTCGTCCAGGCCGGCATAATGGATGAGCAGCGGAGCCTTGATCTTCGAGGTGTCCTCGGCGCTGGGCTGGCGGCCGTAGAATGGAACGCCGGCGGCAAGGTCGG
>JBEBXF010000016.1:0-19902 GCA_040391725.1 Eoetvoesiella caeni
CGTGGCGCACAGCACCAGCCGGCTGGTGGCCATCTTGCGGGCCACGACATACGAGGAAGGCTGGACATCGATCTTGAAAAGAATATCCAGATCGTCCTCGACGATGTCCATGGGCGCGTCGGACAGCACAAAGTCGATTTGCAGGTCGGGATGCATCTCGGAAAAACGGGCGACATCCGGCGCCAGACGCCTGCGCCCCAATTGCAGCATGGCCCCGATGCGCAGGCGCCCGGTCAGGCGATCGGTATGGCGGCCTGCTTCCGCCTCGGCCTCCTGGACGTCGGCAAGAATGCGCTGCGCGCGTTCGTATAGCAGCCCGCCCGCTTCCGTCAACTGAAAATGCCGCGCATTGCGCTCGATCAGCCGCACACCCAGCCTGGCCTCCATGGCCGCCAGGCGCCGACTTACCGCTGGCGGAGAACTATCCAGATTTACGGCCGCCTTGGTCAGCGAGCCCGCCGACACGATCTGGGTAAACAGATGTAAGTCATTGATGTTGTCGGCCATGCCGTGATTCCATTTATAGGAATTTAAATTTGTATTCTACAAGCTATCTAGGTGATAACCCTAGGGCTAGAATTTCACTCATGGGAAGTAAGACGCAGTACCCGTTACAGGAATCACCCGCCTTACCAGCCCGGCCAAAAGCCAGGCTTGTCCCTTTTAGACCACCTTACCCACAGTTAAAAGGAAAGCATCATGAAAGCAACCCTCTCCGCATACGCCCTGGCTCTTGGTCTTTTGGCCGCCGGCCCCATGGCCGCTCAAGCCCAAGGCACCGCGCCAGCCACCCAGGTCAGTTCGCAAGCGCAAAGCGATTTGGCAGACTGGAGGGCCGCAGGCTTCGACGAACAAACCTACGCCGCGCTATCGCAAGACGTATACGGCGCCGCCTACCAACAGCGTATCGCAAAATACGAAGAACTTCGCAACCTGCATTCGCAAGGCGCTCAATACTAAACCATTGGCTTTGGCCCAAAAAAACCAATGAGCTTTTAGCTTCAAACCGGGATGCTCCCCGGTGATCGATGAAATGCCAGACAGGCCGCTGAATACCGTTCAGCGACTTGTCTGGCATTGCTGTTTTTGGAAGCCGCTGCTTTGCATTCGCGGACTACCGCACGCTCGGGCCAATTGCCCAAGCCAAGCGTCCGCTTCACGACGTTCTTGTCTTTCCATTACCACGCTTTTGAGGACTTTACTTTTCTTGTATTCCCATAGCGCATCTTTACTTTTCTTGAGTTCCTTGCCGCATACCCACCGGGATAAAGTTCCTCGAACTCAAATCCGCGTTGCCAGGAAGCTGGCACGGCAGCCATGCAAGCAAAGTAAAAATGAAAGACATCATCACCACATTCCAAGCGACTCGCAACAACAACATCCAATTCAAATTGTCATTCGTAAATCGCGTTGCCGCGAGTATTGCTCTCATGGTTTGCTCCAACGCGCATGGGCAATTCGTGAACGAGACCATAACGAGCGGCACCGAGACCGAGTCGGGATACTCCTATGACAATACCGTTGCGGGAACGGCGGCGATCAAGGCAAGCGGCACCGGCGTGATAAACCTGACGGACACTCAGGCGACGGGCATCGCAGGTCATACCAACGCTTTGATGGCGACGGCCGGCGGGCAGATTTTCATGCATGGCGGCTCGGCCACCCTGGGCGACAATGCAATCGTGTCGGGTAATGGCCAGAGTCCAGCCGTATATGCCTACAACGGCGGCTCGATCACCCTCGATCAGGGCACCCAGGTCAACATCGGGCAAACCTCGGGTTCCAATGCGCTGGGCAATGGGGTCACGGCATACTCCACCAACGGCTCGGCCACGACCGTCAATCTGGATGACGTGACCATCACCCGTAACCAGGATGGGTACGTGTCCGGCAACACGGGCCGCTATATGACCGCCACCGGCACCGGTGCTTCGATGGTCGCCAACAACGTAACGACCGGCGCGGCCACCACGGGGGGTATTGTGGCGGTCGAAAACCAAGCCCGGATGACGATCACCAACTCCACCCTGGACCAGGCCAACGTTTACAACCTGGCTTCGGGCACGAGCGGGCCGGCGACCATGCTTTCGATCAGCGATACGACCATAAGCGGTAGAGGCACTGCGCCCGTCAACGTTCTCGGGACGAGCTGGGGTGCCGCCAATACGGTTCGCGGCAGCACCACACTGACCAATGTGTCCATCGCCATGGACGGCGACGCCGCCAGCTACGGCGGGGTTTATGCCAGCGGTATCTATGGCGCCGGGGTCATGGCCGATACGACCAGCGATATTGTCGTCCACGGAGGTTCGATCACGACCAGCGGTGTCGACTCGATGGGCATCGAGGCCACCGACAACAGCGCCGGAGTCGCCAGGGGCGGAGCCGGCGCCCTGACGATCGATGCAGTGGGCGCCAAGGGGCCGACCAGCATCCAGACTTCGGGCCCCGGGGCCTACGGCGCCTATGCCAACCTGGGCGGCACGATCGCCATCGCGGACGCATCGATTAGTACTTCCGGCGCCCAGGCCGATGGCCTGCGCGCGACGCTGGGCGATGCGCTGAACCCATCGCTGTCAACGGCCAATGTGGCGCCGTCGTCCATCACCATGACGGGCGGCTCGATCACCACCACCGGCGCCGGCGCGAACGGCGTCTCGCTGGACGGTGGAACAAGTGTCAGCCTGAACGGCGTGGCTGTGAATGCCGCCGGCAGCGGCGTGTCGGTCACGGACGCGAACCAGAACGGCAAGACGAATACAGTCGCGATGGCGGGCGGCGCGCTGGCCAGCCAGGAAGATGCCTTTGCCGTGAACGGCGCCAATGCCGCGATCGACATCAGCGGCACCGCGCCGATCACGCCCGCTTCGGGCAATCTGCTGAACTTGAGCCATGGCGCCACGGCAACCTTCACCGCCACGGGCGAAACCCTGAACGGCAATATCATCGCGGATGCCGCATCCAGCGGCGACGTGTATCTCAACAACGGCACCGTGCTCACCGGCATGGTGGACCCGGTTTCGATGACGATCGATGCCAACAGCCGCTGGAACGTCACAGCCAGTTCGGTTGCGGCGAATATGTCCAACGCCGGCACGATCGCTTTCGCCGCGCCGGCCGACCCCGGCAACGCGGCGGGATATTCGACGCTGACCGCCAGGAATTATGTCGGCAACAACGGCACGATCATCCTCAACACCAAACTGGGCGCGGACAACTCGCCTTCCAACAAGCTGATCATAGACGGCGGCTCGGCAACGGGCGCCACCACGCTGCTGGTGAAGAACACCAATGGCGCCGGCGCCGCGACCACGGGCGACGGCATCGTGCTGGTCGATGCCATCAACGGGGCCACGACCAGCCCCGGCGCCTTCAAGCTCGGTTCGGCGGTCTCGGCGGGCGCATACGACTACAACCTGAATTACCAGAACCTCGCCAAGAGCGACCAGAGTTGGTATCTGCGCAGTATCGCGACGCCGAGCGGCCCGGCCCTGAGCCCGACCGCGCAGACCGCGCTGCCGTACGCCGATGTGTTGTCCAACTTTGCACAAACCACATTGGGTACGCTGCAGCAGCGCACCGGCAACCGTGTCTGGAACAACGGTTCGGTCGACGGCCGCGGAGCCTGGGGACGGATAGTGGGACAGTATTCTTCCTATAGCCCGAAGTCTGGATCGTCTTATACCCAGGGCATCGGTTTCCTGCAGGCCGGCTATGAAGGTGTGGCCGCCCACAGGTCGGGCGGCGAACTGACCGTGGGCGCCTATGCCACCGCGGGTACGTCGAGCGCGCACATCGATGTGACGCGCGATCCGGTGACCAGCGCGGCGCGCCCCGGCGGCAAGATCACGTCGACCGGTACCGGCCTGGGCCTGAACGCCACCTGGCTGGGCAAGAACGGCTTGTACGCCGATGCTGTCAGCCAATTCACTTGGTATGACAGCAATCTAAGCAACAAAAACGGAACCGGCAACCAGGGCTGGTCGACGGCGGCGAGCCTGGAGTTCGGCAAGCGTTTCGACCTGGGTTCGGGCTGGTCGCTGGTGCCGCAAACCCAGCTCGCCTGGACCCATGTGGATTTCGACGGCTACACCGACAACTCGGGCAACAAGATTTCGCTGGGCAAGGGTGACAGCCTCCAGGGCCGGATAGGCGCAAGGGTGGAAAAACAGTCGGATTCGGTAAGCCGCGATTTGCAACTCTACGGCATTGCCAACCTGAGTTATGAGTTCATGAATGGAACCAGTATCGATGTCGCCGGCTCCACGCTCGACCAGCGCGACCAGCGCCTGTGGGGCGAGGTCGGAGCAGGTACGACATATGCCTTGAACAAGAACTGGAAAATGTACGCCGAGGCCGACTACGCAATGGCGCTGTCCGGCAAAAGCGGCAGCAACTATGCCGTTAAGGGAACCGCGGGACTGCGCTATCGCTGGTAGCGCAGCCATGTTCGAACCAGCAGCCTGCAGATTAACAGACGCTTTGAGGCGCTTGTGGTATGTAGTGTCGCTGTAACCCGCCTTCTATTCAGAAGAACTAAATTGAATTCCGAATCGACAAAAACTAGGATTACGAACCCGCTTTTTCAAATTCATCTTTCGAACCATTCATTAATTCAGCAGCTCCTCCGCCTGATCGAGAAATGCGACAAGCTCCTTCCATTTATTGGCTCCTCCAGATTGCCATTCGTCCATTTGCTTATCGGAGATGACGCTGCGCTCTTTCTTATACTTGTCGGAGGGGGTTGATCTGGACATAACGATGCTTAAAAGCCTGGCAAGCATTGAAACATTCTCGTAATTTAACAGCACGCTCGACGTATGCAAATACGTCATAAGATTCCGGCCCGCCGTGTTCTCACCCGTTGCGCTCTCGGAAATAGTCACTGAACTGACAATCAAATACTGCTCGTGTCGTTCTGCTTTCAGCTCTGACTCGAATATATCCTCGTACAGATCATCTCTTAGCGTACCAAAAAGTAGTGTTCTGCCTTTCAAGAATTGACGCATGGCCCTAAGCTCATGGACGACATTCTTGCGCCAAGGAGCCACCTTCGCTTCTATGCGAAGAAAGTCGTGGGTCGACAAGACGTAGCCACGGGAACCTGCAAAGAGAGAGAACAACAGCAAATTGACGTCTAAACCGTACTTATCCTGCAATATTAAGCATGTCGATGCCACGCCCTGCAAGCTATATACGTAGCAGGAAAACTCCCACAACTCATCAGTCTGCATTTGAAGCTTGCCATGCATCGTTATTCTCCATATCGATCCGGGCGAAGTGATGAGCACGCCCCACCAAAGCAAGGTCTGTCACGATGCCGACATGTACCGGTCTTGAAAGCGAATTCTAGATGATACAGTCTGGCACGCTGGGAAGCGACATGCAGTCAAACGTCACAGCGCGCGGGCTCACTTCTGGAAGAACCCGCACCGCCTCCACCCTCGGGTGTCAAACACCTAGGTAGCGGCTGCCGACTTCAGAATTGGACGCCAATTCCGCAGAAGAGCCCGTCCACACGACCCGCCCACGCTCGACGATGTAGTGCCGATCCGCGATCTGCGTGAGGGCTTCGATATGCTTGTCTACGACTAGCACGGCCTGGCCCTGCTTTTTCAAGGTAGCCAAGCAGTTCCAGATATCGTCGCGGATGAGGGGTGCAAGCCCCTCAGTCGCCTCATCAAGAATGATCAGACGCGGATTCGTCATCAGCGCGCGGCCCAAGGCCAACATTTGCTGCTCGCCTCCGGAAAGCAGATTGCCCATGCTGGAAAGCCGCTCGCCTACACGCGGAAACAGGTCGCAAACCTTCTCGAAAGTCCACGGATCCGGGACGTTCAGTCGGTTCGAGGCGGCTGCGACGAGATTCTCGCGCGCGGTCAAATTGGGGAAAATGCGGCGGCCTTCGGGAACCAGGCCGATACCCAGCTGGGCAATGCGATACGGCTGCAGTTGGGTGATGTCCTGGCTCAGAAAGCGGATCGTTCCGCTGCGCGCGGGCGTCAGCCCCAAAATGGAACGGATGGTCGTCGTCTTGCCCATTCCATTGCGGCCCATCAGGGTGACCATTTCCCCATACCCGATGGTCAGCGACAGCTTGAACAGCACCTGGCTCAATCCATAGCTCGTTTCAATATCATCTACCTCAAGCAGCGACTTTTCGGAAACACTATGCATTTTTGACGCTCTTTTCTTCACCAAGATAAGCCCGCCGGACGTCCTGGTTGTTATGGATTTCGTCAGGCAGGCCCGACGCAATCACGCGGCCGTACACCAGAACGGATATCCTGTCGGCAAGCGCGAATACTGCTTCCATGTCATGCTCGATGAGTAGAATGGTGTATTGGCCCTTGAGTACCTTGAGCAACTCCACCAGCCTCGCCGATTCGTCGGATCCCATGCCCGCCATCGGCTCGTCCAGCAACAGCATACGAGGCTTCGTGGCCAACGCCATGGCAATTTCAAGCTGACGGTGCTCGCCATGGCTAAGGCGCGCGACTTTCGCGTTCTCGCGCCCGCCTAGACCCACTTGCGAGAGCACCTTGCGTGCTGGGTCGCGTAATTGGGCGTCCCGCCGCGTGTCTTTCCAGAAGCTGAAGGAATGTCCCGCATGCGCCTGCGCGGCCAGGGCTACGTTATCGAGGACGGTCAGATCCTTGAATACCGACGTGATCTGATAGGAGCGCGCAAGCCCAAGCCGGCTTCTGCGCCACTGAGCAAGGCGGCTTACATCCTGGCCATTGAACTCGATGCTGCCTTCATCGGGGATCAACTCGCCCGCCAACTGGCTGATCAAAGTGGTTTTACCCGCGCCGTTCGGCCCGATGATCGCATGCAGCTCACCGCGATTCACGTTCAGCATGATACCGTCGGACGCGATGATTCCGCCAAAGCTCTTGCGCAGGTTCTTGACGTCGAGTAGCGGCCTAGTCACGCTCGCCCCCTTTCAGCAATCCGTCGATGCCTCCGTGCGCATACAGCACGACAAGCAACAATAAGGGCCCGAAAACCAACTGCCAGTACTCGGTAATCCCCGAGAGGCCCTCCTCGAGGATCAGATACACGAGAGCACCGATGACCGGGCCGAAAAGCGAACCCATGCCTCCCAGAGCGACCATGATGATAAGTTCTCCGGAACGCGTCCACTGCATGGTGGCCGGACTGATGAATTCGGTATGGTTGGCCAGCAAGGCGCCCGAAAGGCCACACAAGGCTCCCGCTATGACGAAGCAGGCGAGGCGATAGCGGTAAGTGGGAAAGCCGATGGCGCGCATGCGCCGCTCGTGCGAGCGCGCCCCGCGAATCACCATGCCGAAGCGGGAATTGTAGAGACGCCATACGAATAAAAGAACGAGCAGCAGTATCGCAAAGCAGACGTAGTAGAACTCGGTCTTGTTCGCAAGGTTCACTCCACCGGGAAACTGGCTTCGCTTATAGATAGTCATGCCGTCATCGGCCCCGTATCGCTCGAGGCTGACAGCGACGTAATAAAACATCTGGGCAAATGCCAGCGTGATCATGATGAAATACACGCCACGGGTTCGCAGGGACAAGGCACCGATCAAGAGTGCCAAGAGGGCCGAGGCACCTATGGCGACAGACCATTGCAAAAAGCCCGATGAGAAGCCTTCGTGCGCCAATATGCCTACCGCGTATCCACCGATTCCCAGAAAGACGGCGTGGCCGAAGCTGACCATGCCCCCATAGCCCATGATCAGATTCAGACTGACGGCGGCTATGGAAAGAATGACGATGCGTGTGAACAGGATGAGGAGAAAATTGTCGCCGGTCCACAAGGTATAAAACGGAGCCGATGCCAGAGTGGCGAGTACGGCGGCGACGAAAAACGCATGCCAGGTCGCTTTAAAAGCCATCGAAAGATGCCGGGTATTCATAGAATTATCGGGTAGCTGCTGGGAAAAGGCCTTCGGGCCTCATGACGAGGACAATGATCATAAGCAGGTAGATCAGCATGGAGGACAATGCGGGGGCGACGGCGGAGGCGGCACCCGCCGTCAGAACCAACTTGAGGATGAAAGGCAGGAAGGCACGTCCCACCGTATCGATGAGCCCCACCAGGATGGAGGCAATGAACGCGCCGCGAATCGAGCCGATTCCGCCAATGATGATAACGACGAAGGCAACGATCAGGATGTTCTCGCCCATGCCGATGGATGCGGTCGAAACCGGCGCCTGCATCAGGCCCGCCAGGCCAGCGAACGCCGCGCCCATGCCAAACACGAAGGTATACAGAAGCTTGATATTGATTCCCAACGCGCCAATCATCTCGCGATCCGAAGCGCCGGCGCGTATCAACATGCCGATGCGCGTGCGCATGACGATGAAGTACATCACCACGGCCACGGCCAGGGCTACGCCAATGACCGCAAACCGGTAGGTCGGATAGTAGACGTCCGGCATGATCTGAACCGAAGCACTGAGCCAGGAGGGCAAGGTGACATTCCTACCCTCCGGTCCCCACAACAGTCTGACGAGGTCATTGAAGAACAGAAGCAGGCCAAAGGTGCCCAATACATGATCGAGATGATCCCGGCCGTAAAGCTTTCTCATCGCAATGACTTCGACGGCCATCCCCACTACAAACGTGGCTGCCAACGCCAATACTGCTCCAAGAACGAAGCTTCCCGTCAACCTCGAGAATGTCGCGGCGAAAAAGGCGCCCAGCATGTAAAGCGAGCCATGCGCCAGGTTCACCAGATCCATGATGCCGAACACCAGCGTCAGACCAGCAGCCAGCAAAAAAAGCAGTAGCCCGAACTGCACTCCGTTCAAGCATTGTTCGATAAATAAAAGCATTCCCTGGTATCTCTCTACTTGCGCATGATGGCAGCACTCAACAGCTTTTCAATGGCAATGAACGCTGCCGAGTGTGGTTGAAACCCGTGCAACGATTACCAAGTCAGCGGACACTGCGAAGCATAGCTATCATGACGATCCTTCAGGACGTCCACGGTTTTCAGCGACAATTCGCCGCTGTTGTCCTTGACGACCTCCAGCAGATACTCGTTCTCGATGGGCACGTTGTTATTGCCGAACTTGAATGGGCCACGAACCGACTTGAAGTCGGCCTTGTGCAAAGCGTTGCGGATTCCATCCTTGTTCGTCAGATCGCCCTTGACCGCGACGATGGCCGAATTGATGAGACCGACTATGTCATAACTGAACGCGCCGAAATAGGTGGGGCGCAGACCAGGATACTTGGCCCGGTAATCCGCGACGAATTTCTTGTTCTGCTCGTTCGGGATATCGTTGGCCCATTGCTGCATTCCAAGAACTCCCAATGCATTTTCCTTTTGCAATGGCAGGGAGATCTCGTCGATGGTCGCTACCGTGTAGAGTGGGATCTGACCCTTGAGCCCGGACTGGGTGTATTGCTTCAAGAATTGAACCCCCGCAGCTCCAGGATAGAAAGCGAAGATCGCATCCGGCTTTGCCGCGCGCGCCCTTGACAGTTCAGCCGAAAAATCGAGTTGATCAGGCCACTTGGTATAGACCTCATCGACGATCTTCCCCTTGAAGGTGCGCTTGACGCCACTCAGGCTGTCGTGCCCAGCCGCGTAATTAGGGCCAATCAGAAAGACGCTCTTGATCCCCTTCCGGTTCATGTACTCACCCATGGCTTCCGGGTGCTGTTCGTTCTGGCTGGCGGACAGGAAGAGATTCTTGGAGCACTGCGGGCCGGCCAACGACGAGGGGCCCGCCTGGGCGGAGATCAGAAAAGCATCTGCATCGAGCACCGGCTTGACCGAAGCCAGCAATACGTTCGACCAGATGTAGCCAGCCACGAAATCGACCTTGTCCGATTCCACCAACTTTTGCGTCTTTTGCCGGCCGACCTCGGGCTTTTGCTGATCGTCTTCATAAATGACCCGAACCGGCAGACCATACATCTTTCGCCCAAGATGATCCAGCGCCAGTTCAAACGAGTTGCGCATGTCGTTACCGATGGCCGCGGTTGGGCCGCTGAAGGTAGAAACAAAACCTATCTTGATGGCTTTTTCCTGGGCGGTTGCCGAAGCCGTCAACAATGCAAGTCCCGCAGCGACGCTTAGCACTATCTTCTTCATGAAAGTCTCCCCTCGGTTGGAATTATCAGTCAAACCAGCGAACCGATCCGATGAGTGATCAGCGCTCGTTATTCACCTAAACGGAATTCATTTATGTTAATCAAAATGAAAAAGCTTGTGTCAAAAATCTGCCTAGGGTAATCACCAGCAGCCATCGTCAAGATTCATCTGCCCACGACAGGCCGTATTCATCTGCGCCCGAGGCCCTCTCGCAAGGCCTTCACGACCGTGCTCCCCCCGTGACTCGCGCAAGCAGAAGCGGCTTTTCCTTTGGTCTTCAAACCCTATTACTCCTTCCATCGCTTCATGAGAGCATGATCTATATCGAGCAGATCCAGCGCCTTCCCCACCGAATGATTGACCAAATCGTCGATGGTCTGAGGTTTGGAGTAGAAAGCCGGAACTGGGGGCAAAATGCACGCACCGTACCGGCTGGCCCGCGCCATCAGCTCCAGATGCCCCAGATGTAAGGGGGTTTCACGAACCATCAGAACAAGCGGCCGCCTTTCCTTCAGACAGACGTCCGCCGCTCTGCTCAGCAAAGTATCGGAATGCGAGTTGGCGATCGACGACAAGGATCGGATGGAACACGGCGCCACCAGCATGCCCGCAGTTCGAAATGAACCGCTGGCGATCGATGCTCCGATATCACGATAGTCGTGCACCTCATCGGCCAGGGCCTCGACTTCCTGCACCGTCCACTCGGTCTCTTCGGTAATGGTCCGGCGAGCCGCCGCCGTAAGCACCAGATGCGTTTCTGCGTCGGCAACGCCACGAAGAAAATCAAGAGCCCGAATACCGTAGATGGCGCCGGAAGCCCCCGACAACCCGACTATGATGCGCTTTTTCATCTTGGCAATTTGCCCATGGCCGTTTCCAGAAGCTGGCGCGCCCTGTCCATCGCCACGGCGGGGAACATGGGTTTTTCACCCCTGAAGGATGGCTTGCGGGTGGCATCGATGAGCAACTTCCCTGTGTATCCTCCGCTGGCGGGATCGAGAAACGATGTCATGGTTCCGGAAACGCTCTGGACATCCGTTTTCGGATCGCAGCGGGTCGAAACGGCCCAGATGACTTGATTCATGTCATAGAGGTTGATGTCCTCATCAACCGCGATGACGAACTTGAGCCTGGGCATGACCGCCGCGGAAGCCATCAGCAAGGTCATGGTCATGCCCTCGCGATATCGGTTTCTGTCGACCTGAAGCACACCCCAAAAGTCTCGCCCCACCTGGGGAGGACGATGCACCGCCGTCAGCATCGGGAACTTCTTGCGTAGAGAAACGTAGGCTTCCGCTTCCTCCAATTCGCGCCAGAGCGTATTGGTCTCACAGGGCGGCGCACCCGCGAAGACGCCATGATAGATGGGATCCTTGCGATGGGTGATGCAGGTGACACGGAACACCGGACTCGTAATGATGGGAGTCTGGTATCCGGTAAATTCGACAAACGGGCCTTCCTGGCGCGTTTCGCCGTCAAAATAACCCTCCACCACGATTTCGGTGTCGATCGGCACGTCGACGTCGACCGTCTTGCACTTCACGGTCTGGATTGCCTTTCCTTCCAGCGCACCCGCCACCTTCAATTCATAATCGCCATAACCGAAATCGGAAGACGCCGCGAGCGTCAGCGACGGCCGCGCTCCGATCAGGATGGCGGCTTCTACTCGCGATCCGCTGCTACGCGCCTCGTCCGTGGCCAAACGAAGGTGATGGTCGGGCGCAACGCAGACGCCGATTTCGCGCGGGCCATAGATTTGCCCCCGATGATGAGCGATATTCCATCCGAACTCGGGATGCGGAGCAATCCACAAGCCGGCCGTAATGTAGCGCCCCCCGTCGCCTTCATTCCAGAGCGGGATGGGAAGCTTGCGCAGATCGGCCTCGGACTCGGGAATGACCACTTCCTGGCAGGGAGCCGTTCCGGAACTGATGAGTTCGGGTTCGATTCTTTGACCGATGCGGCTCGAAACGAAATTCAGCATGTCTGCCTCGGACACGCCCAGCGCTGCCGCAAACCGCCCGCGCGTGCCGTAGACATTCACCGCGGCCTTCTTGAAGGGCGGCAAAGCTTCCTTTACGCTGTTCAGCATGGCCGCGGGACCATCACGATCGGACAGTTGACGGCAAAGCGCGCCTATCTCGTATTCGATGCTGATGTCATCGTCGATGGGTGCCAGGTCGCCCTGCTTCTTCAACAGATCCAGAAAACCGCGGAAATCGGTGCTTTCGGTCTTTTTCATATTTTGATCGGCTCAAAAAAGTTTAAGTTTCATCGTCCCAGCCTCGGGTTCCGGCCGGCCTCCCGACAAACCGATAGCCCAGTCTTTCTGAGACTCGGGCGCAACATGCCTTCAGTGCCTGAGCGGCGTCGCTGCTCCAGGCCATATCAAATCCTTTGCTGGGCGCGACTACGCTAAGCGACAAAACCACTTTGCCGGTCGCGTCGAAAACAGGGCCTGCGAAGGCTGCTATGCCAGGCGTCAACGTGTCGGAGATACGGCTCAGGCCTCGACGCCTGGTTTGTTCCAGAGCAAGCTTGGCCTGCGCCATGGTCATGGGCTCTCCACCTCCGTCTTGCGGCATAGTGCAAGCCAATTCCCTTTCCAGGATGGGCCTGATCGACGCCCAAGGTAGGTATGCGGCCAGAATCATGCCGCTGGCCGAAGAGATCACGGGCAAAGGCTGCCCCACGCGCAGGCGAAGCGACACGGGATGATTGGAATCCTCGGTACGGACGATAACGGGGCCATCGTGGCCCCAGACCATCATTGCCACCGCATGATTCAATTCATCGCGAAGTTCGAGAATTCCATCTGCGGCTACCCGCAAGGCATCGATGGACGCCAGCGCGTTGACACCAACCTCCAGTGCAGCGGGCCCGAGCCGGTAACCGCGAACCTCGTCCCTTTCGACCATGCCGGAACGCACAAGGCTCACCAGATAGCGATGCGCCCGTGGCGGCGACAGCCCCGACGCGGCGGCGATCGCCGTCAAGGTCTGGCAGCCCCCCAGCCTGGACAAGGCGAGCAAAAGACGCATGCCTGTTTCGACGCTGTCAATACCGGCCTGAGTCTCTTCCTGACGCCCACTGGCCTCGCGGCCGACGTCGTAGTCATTTTTTGCCATCGTGTTGACCGATATTACGGTTGCGTTGGTTGGCGGACATTTCCGTGGCCGGAAGAACCTAACGGCCACGGACACTGACTGCAATGGAATACAGAAGGACGTTGCTCATGCATGTTCGACAAGAGCTAAATCCATCGCCCCCATAAATTATCTATAGGTAAATCAAATTACGATATGAGGAATTCTATTGTAATCGCGATGAGCCGTCAATCAATTCATACGTTCGCTGCCGACTGCCTGTCAAAACCCCACTTGCTGCACTTCGATCACTGCCCTGTCTTCCGTAAAAACAGGCCGACACATTACTGAACATCACGTCATCCACCGAAGGATTACTTGACGGCGGCAACGGCAGACGACCCGAACGTGGTGCGATGCACATCGGTCGTTTCTCACAATCAACACAATTCCGTTTAGCACAATTAGATTTATCTACGGTAAAATTCGATCATCAGCCTTCGAATCGCATCCTTTGACGGGTTTGCCTTATCATTCCAAACCATGAATAAACTAAGCCATGCGCGGCGCTGCGGGAAAATCTGCATCCAGCCAAGCAGGCAGTCGAACATGGCAATCACAAAACGAATATGACAGCCCAAAAAGACAAGGAAAAAACCAATCTGGAAGCAAACGGCGTGGAAACGCTCGAAACGGGCATGTCATTGCTGGAGGCTCTCATTCGCCTCGGCCGGCCAAGCATGCTCAAGACACTCTCGGAAGCCGCGCAGATGTCGCCAAGCAAAGCGCACCGATATTTGGTGAGTCTTCAGCGCATGGGCTTCGTGGATCGAGACGCGGCATCCGGGTATTACAAGCTTGGTCAAAAAGCCGCTCACGTCGGCCTGGCCGCCTTGGCAAGCGCCGACCCAGTACGCCTAGCCACACAAATCGCCACGGAATTGCGCGAACGCTTTGACGTAACCACACTGGTTGCCGTATGGGGAAATCACGGCCCGACCATAGTCAGAATCGAAGAAGGTAGCCGGCCGGAAATAAACGCTCGAACAGGCACAGTCGTTTCCCTGCTGTCCTCATCGTCCGGTCGGGTATTCGCCGCCTACCTTCCCCAAAGAGCCATCAAGACTATCCTTCAGCACGAACTGAAAATAAACGCCAAGCGCAAAGACCCCCACTTCATTTCATCCATGTCTGACGCGCAAGCATTGATAGCGGAAACCCGGAAGAACCAGATGGGCTATGTAGCCGGAAACATGACGCCTGGTGTAAATGCTCTGGCCGCACCCATATTCGATTACAAAGGATATCCGGCAGCGGTGGTGGCCATCACGAAGGCGGGCGACGGCTCCGATGCCGGCCTGCAGGGTCCCATGGCAGCCGCACTCCAGGAACTCACCAAGAAAGCATCCACGGAAATCGGGTACTGTGGCATTTAAGCCAATGATGAATAAAAAAGAGTTCGACGTAGTTGTCGTCGGCGCGGGAGCGGCTGGACTCATGTCCGCAATCGTCTGCGCCAGGCACGGACTTGACGTTCTGGTCATCGAAAAGTCCGACCACATTGGCGGCAGCGCAGCCCTGTCTGGAGGCGCCATATGGGCGCCCGGGAACGCGCACTCGGCCGCCGAGGGCCAAATTGAAGATCCGGAACAGGTGCGGCTCTACCTGCGGGAAAACCTCGGTCCCCATATGGACGGCCCCATGGTGGACGCCTTTCTAAGCTACGCGCCCGCCGCCATGGACTTCCTGGCTTGCCATACCTCGGTGAAACTGCAGAACCGCCGCTACTACCCCGACTATCGATCAAACCTTCCGGGGGCCGCGCTGGGTGGCCGTGTGCTCGAACCCCTGCCCTTCGACGGCCGCCAGCTTGGAGCAAGCTTCGACCTGGTCAGGCCCCCTCTTGCGCAGTTCACGCTATTTGGCGGAATGATGATCAATGGGGCGGATATCAATGCCTTGCTGAATGCGCATCGCTCGCTTCCTCTGGCCTGGCAGGCCGCCCGGCTTATCGGCCGCTATTGCAAGGATCGCCTCACGCATGAACGGGGCACGCGCCTGACGATCGGAAACGCCCTGGTGGCCGGCCTGCTGCAAACCGCTCTTTCCATGAATATTGAAATCCACCGACGCACGGCTCTGGAACAGCTCCACGTAACGAACGGCCGTGTCGACGGCCTGCTATGCCGAAGCGGCGGCGAGAGCCTCGAATTCCGAGCCAGCCGCGCGGTGGTTCTGGCTTCGGGCGGCTTTTCGGCAGATGCATCCATGCGCCAGAAATACATTCCACATGCCGGATCGCACTACTCATTGGCGGCATCCACAAATACCGGCGACGGCATCCGCGCGGCACTCGCCATCGGGGCGAAGGTCAAGGACGACTATGCGGGGGCCGCTTTCCTCGCTCCAGTCTCCATACTGCAAAAAGAAGATGGGCGCGAAGAGCTGTTTCCACATCTGATCAGCGACCGGCAGAAGCCGGGCCTTATTGCCGTCAACGAAAAAGGCAGGCGCTTCGTCAACGAAGCCAGCTCGTACCATGACTTCGTTCTCGGGATGTATCGCGACAGCGGCGGCAAGCCTTCAGTTCCCGCCTACCTCGTATGCGATTCGCGCTTCATCAGGAAATATGGCCTTGGATTCGTAAAGCCCCGGAACCTCCGCCTGTCGCGCTACGTGAAAGCCGGCTATCTTTATCGAGGCAGATCGGCACAAGAACTTGCGGTATCGATCGGGATCGATACCGCGAATTTCGAACAAGCCCTGCTCGACGCCAATCGCCATGCAGCGGACGGAAAAGACCCCGACTTCGGAAAAGGCTCGACCGCCTATGAGCGCCTTCTCGGCGACATAAGGCATCTGCCGAATCCCTGTCTCGGCACCATAAGCAAGCCGCCGTTTTATGCTGTGCGCGTGTGGCCAGGCGACCTTGGCTCGGCGCTGGGACTGGAAACCGATACGCATTCCCGCGTTCTTGACCAGGCGAGGACACCCATGCCCGGACTCTATGCCTGCGGCGCCGACATGCACTCCGTCATGTCCGGAACCTATCCGGCGGCCGGTATCACCCTGGGCCCGGCCCTGACTTTCGGATTCATCTGCGGCGAATCCATTCTTGACGATTCCAAGTGAGCAAAGACATGAACACTCGACCTCCATCCACAGGAAACGGCATCGGAAGCATAGAAACCGGTCTTCAGATTCTCGTCGCGCTGGCGCAGCCCGGAACTCCCCAGATGCTGAAAACCATTGCTGAAAAGGTGGGCATGCATCCAAGCAAAGTACACCGCTACCTCGTCAGTTTCCTGAACACAGGCTTCGTGGTACGAGACGCGGAAAACGGCAGATACAAGCTTGGCCCCATGTCCATCCGGACGGGTCTTGCCGCTCTGCATGACACAGCGGGTATACGCGAAAGCATCGAAATAGCCACAGCCTTGCGCGACAAATTCGACCAGACCGCCATCGTCACGATATGGGGATCCGGCGGCCCAGTCATCGCGCATATGGAAGAAGCCAGCAATTCGCAAACCAGCGTCAGGGTAGGAACCACTCTTCCCATTCTGTCTTCCGCCTCAGGCCAGGTATTTGCCTCTCTCCTGGCAAACGAAGCCGTCGAAACCCTGATCAAGAAAGAGCTGGAGTCCAACATCAAGCGCCGCGACGATCGGCTGATTTCTACCAAAAGCGCAGCAGCCAAACTCATCTCAGGTGTTCGCAAAAGCGGGATAGGAGCTGTCAATGGAGAATTGTCTCCAGGACTCCAGACACTGGCAGCAGCGATCAAAAGCCGTGATGGACAACCGCTTGCGGCGATTGCCGTTACAGGCCGCAGCGGGACGTTCAGTACCAGCCCGAGGGGAGAGATCGCAACGTCGCTGCTCAGACTGTCGAACGAGGCCTCGCAGCACCTGGCAAGCGCTGCACCGGGCTCCGATTGACACCCCTTTCGATTTTACTTAGCATAATGAGAATCTACTAATCGGAATTATAAAACTCCCTATCGAGGTCACATCTGAAAAGCCTCATGCCGGATATCAGTGCCCTACAGCCTTCGACCCAATCAACAGCGCCCCATCATGACTGCCACTTCCGAACAGCGCACACCTGCTTTAGCTGCACGCGGTATGGCAAGCTTCGAAGACAAGCACCGCTTCGCGCTGAACTTCGCCCCTCACCTAGGCATCGTTCCCGGCGGCGAAGGCCTGTTCGCCCGATGCGCCGGCCCGGACGTCATCGACCAGATCAACTTCAGTGGCGATAATGGCTTTGTCGCAATCGAAGACAATTTCTTCTCGAGCAGGCCTGTTTCCGTCCAGAAGCAGATCGGACGCGCGCTGGCGTCCAACAAAATGCAAATGGGCTGCCAGTTAGGCGTACGGGCACTGGATCGACCGACATTCGGCCTGGATCCGCCGCAAATCCAGGACTATCTGAAGTCCGAGATCAGGTATGCCATCGCGGCAGCGGAGAGAGTCGAGGGCAGGCTGTTGACTATCATCCCCGGCCGGGAATGCCCCAACCTTAGCCGCCAGCAGCAAATCCAGAACGTCGCCCGCAACCTCAAAGAGCTAGCGCCAATGGCCGAAGCGGCCGGCGTAACCCTGGTGGTAGAGGCGATCAGCCGCAAGCGCTGGCAAGACATTCTCGTCGCGGACGTCAAAGAAGCCTACGCCATTTGTCAGGCAGTCGACAGCCCCGAGGTAGGATTGCTGTTCGACGTTTATCAATGCCAATGCGAAAGCGGCGACATCATTTCCAATATGGAATTTTGCTGGGATCAGATCCGCTGCATGCAGATTGCCGACAACCCCGGCAGAATGGAACCCGGAACGGGGGAAATCAATTTTTTCAATGTGTTTGCTTACCTCAAGCAACGCAACTGGAGCGGGCTTGTCGAGATGGAGCACGGGCTTTCGAGACCGGGCGCTCAGGCCGGACACGACCTGATAAAAAGTTACCAGGCACTCAGCGATAGCGTCAGCGGGCTTTCCCAGAAGGATCCCTGGGATCAATGCAAGAAGCATCAATCCGGATGAGAGCAGCGCAATCGGCAAGCACTCTTGCCGGCCGCAGCTTTCGCCAGACTCACGAATCGAATTTTTCTTCCTATGACAGGAGTAATTGATATGCCGCCACTTTCCTCTTCCGCGCCTGCCGTTCCGCTTCCTCCATGGCCACCGGGGGACGAACGCGGCATGGGGAACACCCTCGGGCCCGGCACGTGGTGGCGCGCTGCAGCCCACCTTTCTGCGCCGGGCGCGAAATACTACGAACTGGCGCACGAGGTCACAAACACCATACCTCAATCGCCGATGTGCACGCCTCTTAAGCTCAGTCCACGCCCTACACGGGGAATCCGTGGCTCGTACCACGTCTCCAACATGGAAACCCTTACCGGCGACCAGGGCGGACAATCAACGCATATCGACGCGCTCGGCCACTTCGGGCGCTCACCGATCAAATGGGACGGCTCGTCCGATCTTCCCATGGACGAAGTGACTTATTACGGCGGCTTTACACAGGCGCAAGTCAAGCCCGAACCCTCGTCCATGCTGCAGCACCTGGGAATCGACAAGGCGCCGCCGATCATCACCTCGGCGATCCTGCTGGATGCCAAGGCCCATATGGGCAATGGATGTACTCTCGAGCCAGGCACCGTGATCACAGTTGCTGATATCGAGCAGATGCTGATCGCCCAAGGCCTTGCCGAACGAGGTATTTTGCCGGGCGATGTCCTGTACATCCACACGGGCTGGGGCGCCGACCATTGGGGCAAGCCGATGGAAGAAAATGCGTACTACACCATGGGCCCCGGCCTTGGCTACGACGCTGCGCGCTATATCGCCGACCGTGCTGTAGTGCTCGTCGCTCTGGATAATCCCTTCACGGACGCAGTCAACTCCGGCCAGCTTGCAGGCAAGGCCCCGTCGGCCAATGGCTATCCCGACGGACTGCCCTTCGCCATTCATCATCACTGCCTAGTCGAAGCGGGCATCCACCAGATCCAAAATGCAAAATTGGACGAATTGGCCAAGGATCAGGTCTGGCAATCGTGCACTTTCGTACTTCCCCTACGCATCCATGGCGCCGTGGGATCGATGGTGCGTCCGGTCGCCATTGGAGTGCCCGGACAGGGCAAATGACAGCAGACAAACGCCAGCGGTTGGCGCCATGCGGTTCATAGGGCAAACGATGAACCGCAGAAAACCGGCTGAGCAATGAAGATCATGGCAGCCATCTCACATAATCTACTAGTACTGGGTACTGGCTGTTGATGTCTCTTGCACTGGCTTTTCGGGCGTAGGAACTATTGACTCACTAGGAACGAACGGGCTCTCGCATTTCTTCAAAATAGAAGCTTTTCCAATTGCCTCATACTCACCTCGAAGCCGAGCATATTCGGCTTCCTTTTGCTGATTCCCTCCCAAAAAGAACAAAGCGGGCCAAAACAGAATGGCTCCGGCGGCAGTTATTCCAGCGTCATTACCTGCGGCCTTATTGAGTTGCGCACCGTCTGATACCGCAGCCGCATGAACCCTTGAAGCTTCGGCCACAAGTTGGTCGCAATCGTAATTATGGTCAGAGATCTCGCGAATTGGCGTCTACATATGGTCTACATAGTGCAGAAAAACAAAACGCCAACCCCGAAGGATTGGCGTAAGTGCGTGATATTCTTGGCTCCCCGAACTGGGTTCGAACCAGTGACCTGCGGATTAACAGTCCGT